>JAYEHE010000508.1:0-7277 GCA_034659415.1 Candidatus Zixiibacteriota bacterium
CCTCGGTTTACCACTGACAGAATTATGTGGTCATCCGATAAACAAAATTTCTTCACAGAAAACGGAACATATAAATAATCCACAAAGCTATTCAAATTGCTATCTGAGATATCATAACGAATAATACCATTGTACTCATCAAGAACATAAAGAGTATCTTTCCTCAACTCCAATTGAGTTATATAAACACCCATAAAGCTTGAATCTACAAATTGAATCTGGTCAAAATTCTGATGGCTGAAATTCCATAACCCATCAAAACCGGCAGACAATAATATATTGTTATCATTAAAAGCAAAATCTTCAAACTCAATTTGAGTATCCCAGACAGAGATTAAAGTTAAGTTTGGCAAATTGGATAAATCAAAAAAATAAATTTTATTTTCTGAAGTTTTAACAGCTAACGTCTGATTGTCTCTATTCATTGATACAGGTTCATCAACAATTAGAAAGTGACTTTTTTGTACAAAAACATCCTGTCCCAAATCATATTGAGACACAACAAGACCGCGCTCAGTACATCCGACAACAAAACCATCAACAACCATCAAACTCTTATACTTATTCCACATAAAAGTATAATCAGGCAACTCACTAATATCGCCATAGACATTAAGAGATACGATAAAGAATAAGACTATTAAATATGTAATCAGTTTGTGTATCATTTTAACAGCATCATCTTTTTCACAAATTGTTCATCGTTGACTTTTAACATATAAAAATAAATTCCAGTGGATATCTTTGAACCGTCAAATTCTACTGAATAATTACCTGCTTTTAATTCTTCGTTCACCAAAGTGGCAACTTTCTGTCCCAAAATATTATACACCTCAAGATTTACGATTCCCTTAGCTATGATTCCAAATTTTATTGTTGTTTTGGGATTGAATGGGTTAGGGTAGTTTTGAGACAAAGAGATTCTATCTGGAATTGAAAGAGATGCTTCATTTATAGAAGTTTGAACAGGCAAATTTATAATAGGATATTTTCTGGAATTTAAATTATCAAATAAAAACCGACCCTGCCCCAAAGTTGAATCATAAACAGCATCAAAATCCCAGACAAGAATTTCACGTGCATTACTGTACAGAATAACTTCCACCAAGCCGTCACCATCAAAATCATCGACCAAAGGAGCATATTGAGTGGACATGACTTTAGAGCTAACCGCCGGTGTTTCTATCGGAAAATTCGGCAATAATTCTGCCTGATTATTTAAAACATATAATCTTTCGGTGCCCATCCCCGGTATCAGATGACCAGACCGAATCAATATCTCCAAAGATTCATCACCAACTATATCAGCTACTATTGGATTTCCAAACGAGACGCCGTCAGTAAAGACTTCGCCATCAATCGAATTTTCAAGATAAGGAGTCCCATCGACATTAAAGATATACAATGATGCTTGTCCATAAGTAAAAAAAGTAACTAATATTTCAGGGATGCTATCATTATCAAGATCAGCAACATATGGAAGCGAAGATATCCAATTTACCTGATCTAAATTAGAAAGAATTAGCGGCCAGCCATCAAAATCTTCAACTCCATTTTTTTTAACTGATATCTTATAGACAGCAATTGTATCATCATTTACAATTTCTTTGTTGAATCCGCCAATTATTATTTCGTAAAGAGAGTCCCTGTCCAAATCTGCCAGAACAGCACCAGTTACAATACCTATTCCGTTCTCATTCAACCTATCGCTGTCAAACAGCGGTTCGCCAGTTCGACTATTAAACAAAGTTAATCCATCTGCACGATGATTTGAACTGTAAACTGTAACAACTTCACTTATGCCATCATTATTAATATCTGTTGCTGTTACAACAGGGGAGCCACGCCCATTATAACCAATTTCATTATAAACTCCTATATCGACTGAGGTAAATAATCCTCCCAACGAATAAAAATATGGATCGCCGTTAAATCTATATGCCATAACCTGTCCGAACATATTAAGAAAAGCTACTACGGAGTCTTTGTTTAAGCCTAATTCCATAATAACCGGATTGGGGTAGCCATAACTGCCTGCCGATATCCCTGTCATCGCAGTTCTTGGCCAACCTTCAACATAAGTACCGTCTAAATTAACAGCATGAATCAAAGAATCCGATGTAACAATTATTTCATTCACTCCATCATGATCAATATCATAAATAGCAGGAACACAAATAACATTCAGCCCAGGGATTAAAGGTGCCGTTTCCGGATTTTTTAAGCTTCCATCACTGTTAAAAATTAAAATCCCTTTATTAGTTGTTACGATTAACTCTTTTAAATTATCATTGTCCAAATCGGCACATACCGGCGTAATTCCAGAAACTGCATTATCAGTGACACCAGGTTTTTGATTAAGTGGCTGGGGCCATCCCGCAGAAAAAGTTTCTGAAATATTTATATGCGATATGTCAGTAATTATATCATCCCCAAAATAACCTTCCAATATTATAGTAAAAGAGCCGGTGTCATTTCCTGATGCCAACCATAAATACAATAATGAATCAAAATGCTCACCGGTTGAAGAAAACAAGTTTTCTTCAATAGTCCCCTTTAAAGATTTGAGAGCTAACGAATCAAAATCAGGTCCATACACAGAACCTTTAACAGGGAAGCTAAACCGGATATCTTCGCCATCAAACGGAGTAATCAACTCAACATTTCTCACTCTTACATATAAAAACGATGTTTCCACAATATCATTGTTAGTATCAATTAGCCTGAGTTTAATATTTCCATTAATGGTGGTATCATTAAAAATATATGCAATAGAATCTTCTGGTAGTGCGGTCCCTTCGGCAAGCAACTCCCAACCGGTAGTATCATATCCTACTATATATTCTAACTGCCATTCCCCTGAATAGTATAAACCAGAAGATGCAATTTTGATTTCTACATCTTCCGTGTATCTATTTTTAACTTGTGGTTCTACAAACTTTAAAGTACTACGAGATAAAAATTTAATATTTTCCAGTGTTTGATTTATGTTTATATACCCATGACCGGAAAAGGTGTCGGCTCCCGGGGTGTAATACATGCCATCCCCCCATGGATCAGAAATTGGATTGGCACCCTCAAATAAATACTGCCGAAGCTCTTTCATTGTTAAATCCGGTCTAAATGACCATAACAACGCCGCCGACCCCGCAACTATTGGTGCCGCCATTGAAGTTCCATCGGAAAGGATATACAATGAATCAATTACTCTTAAATCATTATTTTCAGGAGCACCACCGACTTCATACAAATTTAATGTATCGGCTTTAGTTGATAATATATCTTCACCCGGAGCAACAATATCAATATGAGAGCCAAAAGTTGTAAATCCGGTGAGGAAACCATCGGAGTTTCCAGCCGCAACTACAATTGTTTCCAAATCAAAAGCCGCAGGGAAAAATCTTTGGGTGGTCCCGGTGTTTCCTGATGCAATACAAACCAGAACATTGTTATCGATTGCAAACTGAAGTGCTTCTTTAAGGATAGTAGAATTGAAAGGTGTCCCCCAACTGATATTTATAATCTGAGCACCAGAATTAACAGCATACAAAATACCCTCGACCGAAACAGACAAACTAACATTCGGCCTGATTTTTATAGGCATAATTTCTACCCATGGAGCAACCCCAACAACACCAACCCCATCGTTATTGGCGGCAATAATTCCGGCTATATGGGTACCATGACCAACTATATCAGATGGGTCATTATCCCCTTCGGCGTTAAATAAATTTGGAAGATCTCCTGATACGTCATAACCTAAAGTATCATCAATATAACCATTATTATCATTATCAATAGAATCATCAGGGATTTCTCCCGGATTTCTCCAAATTCTTCCCTGTAAATCCGGATGTTTAGAATCAACTCCAGTATCAATTATGGCTATGACAATTTTGGTAGAATCAGAAGGCGGATTCTGATATAATTCGGATATTGAAATATCTTTACCAGAGGTACCGCTTTTCAATACTAGCGTATCATCATAATACTCAGGGCCGCGTAGTATTCCGTAATATTCCTGTCCGGTATTGTTAAGATACCATTGATGGGGATATAAATGATCGGTTGGTTCATCGAAAAATTCCAGAGTATAATCTTGTTCGATATATTCAATATTATCAGAACCTATCAGATTGATTATTTCCTGCTTGGAAGCAGTTTTATTGGGAGTTATAAAAGTATAAACCTGTTGCCATTTTTCACTACCAATAAGATTTTTATTAATATTTAACTTTGAAGCCTTATTAAAAGATAAGTTCTTATCCAGAGCAGGGATAATTTTTTCTGCCTCGACGCCTTTTTTAAGTTTTATAATAAACTTACCTTGGATTGGACCTGATTCAATATCATTAGCATACGAAATTTTCAACCCCAATATTAGGCAAAAAATTATACAGAAAACCGATATGTTAAATCTTTCCGACATAAATCCCTTTTATAAAATAACCAATACCAAAGATAAGACGCTTCAGAAATAGATTTAGTTTATAGCTAAATTAAGATAATCAAAATATAGATTTTGTCAATACATAAGTAATTGATTGATAAGGGATTCTGCGTAAAAAATAGAATAATTACAAATCTTAATCTAAGCTGATTTCTTCTTAATGAAATTCACCAGATTTATAACAGAATCAAGATTTTCTGGTACTAATTCATGATCTTCAATACTAATCTCATATTTCTCTTCGACAAACTCAACTAATTCTAATATTCCGGTTGAGTCAATAATCCCAATATCCAAAAGAGAAACATTGTCAGTAAAATCATCTGATTCTTTACCCAACATGAAATTATCTATAATAAAAGCTCTGATTTCGTTACGAGTTTCCAAAACACCTCCAGTATTAATTAATATTTTTAAATAAACTCTATAATTACTTTATCGTCAATAAAATATTTTTTTACACCGAACAATCATCATACCAAACCTTAAATTTATCTATTAATGGTGCCGACACTGGCTCAAAGTTATCAATAAATTTATCAATTAACAACTGTGTCGATAAAATACCTATAAATGACATATTATCTTTAAATGACAAATGTGCGTGTACCAATCGACTGCATTTATTTACTAATTTATCAGTATATTTTGAGTTAAAAATTCCATACTTATCAATCATCTTATCTGACATAAGATAATCAATATATTCCGGTCTGTTTTCCTGAAAAAAGCAGTTAGAATCCGGTGCCATATACGGTTGTTTAACCCGTTCAACAATTTCTTTAGGGAGTTCTTTTTTCATAGCTTGCTTCAAAACATATTTTTCTTTCAAACCAAACAGCTTATGCCAAGGGGGAATTTTTGTTGCAAACTCTACCAGACGATGGTCCAAAAATGGGAACCTTCCTTCAACACTGTTCGCCGCAGAAACCCTGTCCCCTTGTGATGAAAGTAAATATCCTGCTAATAGAGATTTCGCTTCAATAAATTGTGCCCGGCTTAAGTTATGCCATTTAAAGAAATTTTCAGGAAGGTCTGTCCCAAAAACATTCAAAGTATCATGGTCTCTGATTTGGTCTTTAACTTCACTTGAAAAGAAATCTTTAATTTTACTGGTCGTATTTATTCTTGGAATATGAGAGAAATAATACTTATCAATTTCTGATAAACCGCTTTTATAAAATGTTTCCAAATAAAATTTAGCTCTGGCTCCTGAGAGAGGTAAGGTTGGATATAGTTTTTTAAGAAGCATCGGCCGCCATGATGATTCCGGATTTTTTGCCCAGAATTTTCTTATCATCGTTTCTTTAAAAATATCATATCCAGCAAAAATTTCATCAGCACCTTCGCCTGTCAAAACAACCTTGAAATTTACATCATTAACCAGTTTTGATAAAAGATATAACGGAGTTGGAGCGGTTCTTACAATCGGCTTTTCGGTATGGTAAATAACCGATGGAAAACTTTGTGCTATGTTATCATAAGAACATTTTACTTGATGATGATTAGTCCCTAAAAATTCAGCCATTTGGGATTGGTATTCTGATTCATCGTAAGCTTTATCATGAAAAGCAACTGAGAAAGTTTCCAGTTTATTAGTTGTAAATTTTTTAATTAAAGCGGTAGTAACCGATGAATCAAGACCACCGGAAAGATAAGCGCCAACCGGAACATCGGCTCTTAATCGTAATCTAACAGAATCAACAAGCAACTCGTGTAGTTCTTCCGCCCATGACGCAACAGAGCGTTCGGTATCATACTCTTCGGGATAATCAATTGACCAATATTTAGAATTTTTAATTTCATTATCTTTAACGAGTAAATAATGACCAGCTTCTAATTCATTGATATTTTCAAAGACCGTTCTTGGAGGTGAAGTTGTCCACCATGTAAAAATCTCACTTAGTCCTTTGTAATCAATTTTTCTTGGAATAGATGGTTCACAAAACAGTGACTTAATCTCCGAGGCAAAATAGAATTTATTATTATGAAGCGTATAATAAACAGGCCTGATACCCATCCGGTCTCTTGCAACAAACAGAGATTTTTTATTTTTGTCATAAATTGCAAAAGCGAATTGACCGTTAAATTTCTCAAGGCAATCCACACCATATTCTTCATAGGCATGAATTATAACTTCGGTATCCGATTTTGTTTTAAATTTATGACCGACAGCTAAAAGGTCTTCTCTTAATTCCAGATAGTTAAAAACTTCGCCATTATAGGAAATCCAGATTGACCCGTTTTCATTGCACATCGGTTGCGAGCCACTTGACAAATCTATGATAGATAGACGTGCCTGACCCAGAACACACTTATTATCAAAATAAGCACCAAATTCATCCGGACCGCGATGCTTTATGATTTGAACCATTTTCCGGATAAGTTCTTTATCCGGTGGTTGAGGATTTGTTAGATTAAAATAACCGGCTATTCCACACATGACTCACCTAAAAGAAAAGTATTAAGCTATTCATCAATATGCAACGGATTCATTTTAAGATAATGGGTAGCATCAATCTTTCTTTGAATATTATCATAACCATTTTGAGCTTGCTCAATAGATAAATCTAAAACTTCAGCCGCTTTTTCAACCGGAATATTATTTTCCATTGCATACCAAAGCATATCCATCCGGTAGAAATCCAACCCGAAGAAAAACTCAGCTTGTGTCGCCTCAGAACTATAAGTATCAGTAGTAGGTACACGGTCTTTGATTTCACTTGGGATATTAAGCACTTCAGCTAATTGGAAAACCTGCATTTTAAAAAGATGGGCAATAGGTTTTATATCTGCTCCACCATCACCAAATTTCACAAAAAAGCCT
>JAYEHE010000509.1:0-1584 GCA_034659415.1 Candidatus Zixiibacteriota bacterium
CCCCCCAACTCTTTTTTATGCTTCATAAGAAGCACAAGCAAAGATACAACATGCTCTTTGCATTTTTCATAAAGTCTAATACTTTTTTTAAAAAAATAAACAAAATTTATTATGAAAACAAAATTTTTTTTATCTTTGTTGCTAATGTTATTAGCATTTTCAACAGTAAGTTTGGGACAACAACCAATATATATTAATGGTGGTGATGTCGGAGGGTCGCTTTGGACAAATTATAATTCACAAGGTATTGATTATATTATTACAAGTGATATTTATATTTCGTCAACCACTTCATTAACCATTGCACAAGGTACTGAAATTGCATTTGCTGGTTTGTGGTACATTTATCAAAACATGGCATACTGGCAAGGAAGTCAATTAGATGTTTATGGTAATATAAAAGCAGCAGGTGCCCTTAATAATGATATAATTTTTGAGCCTTACGATTATATTAGTAATCCTCATAATTTAGGATATGGTATATCTACTTGGGAGGGTATCAGATTTATTAGTAGTTTAGGTACATCTTTTTTAGATTATTGCGTAATAACTGGTGTTAATAAACCATCACACCCAGTTAATGGATGCAGTTGCAGTTCTCCAAATTCACCAAAGCCTGAATACTCGGGAGCAATTTATATTGAAAACCTTTCAAATCTTGCAATAACAAATTGTCAAATATTTGACAATGAGGTGTGTGCACAAGGTGGCGGTATTTATTGTGGAATCAATTCATCTCCTACAATAAGTAATAATGGGATTTATAATAATATTTCCAATAAAAGAGGTGGAGGAATATGTGTTATGTGGAACTCTTTTCCTAATATAGAGTGGAATATTATTGAGACCAATATTGCTGACGAAAAAGGGGGTGGTATATGGATTGGTAGAAGTTCTTCCCCTAATATATATCACAATGAAATAAATGATAATATTTCAGGATTTGGTGGTGGCATAGGAATGTGCAATCAAGTAAATGCAAATATTTATAATAATTTAATCGTTAATAATTATGCAAATGTTGATGGGGGTGGATCTTATATGATAAATACATCAAATCCAATATTTATTAATAATACTATCGCTGATAATTATGCAAATGTTGATGCTGGTGGAATTTATAGCGATAATACATGTAATCCTGAATTTACCAATGATATTATTTATTTTAACACACCAAATCCAGTTAATATAAACCTTAATACTAATAGCTCAACTTTTAACCATTGCGACATTGATGATCCTACTTTATTACCATATCCGGGAAATTCATTTTTCACTTTCAATGATGATCCTGTGTTTGCTCATATGAATGGTTATCCAAACCAGGGATATAGAGTTCGTGCAAGCCTATCTAATTGTATTGACCATGGTAATTCGAATGTAACAGCTATCGTTGTTGATTTAGATGGATTTTTCAGAAAATGGGATATCCCAACCCAACAATCTGGATTTTCTATTGATATTGGTGCTTATGAAAATAATGGAAGTAATCCTCCAATAGCACCACCATTATCTATTGATAAAAATGATAATAATGATATTATTGTTTCATGTTATCCAAATCCGGTAAATAATGTTTTG
>JAYEHE010000510.1:0-3067 GCA_034659415.1 Candidatus Zixiibacteriota bacterium
TTTCCACAACTCTTTCCCCATCCATAAATAGCATCATTTGAATATGATGTAGTTATTTCTCCAGTTTCATGAACGACACAAGTTGTTTGATTTATTATATCACTTATTTCTTTTTCGACGATTTCTGTTTGAATTATATATTGACTTCTTGAATAAATTATCTGATTACAGAATAATATGAGTATAAACAGAATAAATAATAATTTAATTATAGCTATTTTTTGAAAAAAAATACGCATAATACTTCTCCCTTAAATGCTACTCAAACTTAGGAACTTGACTTCCCCCGCAAAAACGGACAAGGAGTTAAGTTGGTTTTGTCATCTCTCCAAATTGAGCAGGACTCTTGTATCCTAAGCTTGAATGACGATGTTTACAATTATAAGACAATTCAACATAATCAAATATCTTTAGTTTCGCAACCTTTATTATGAGGCAATTCACAAATAATACTCTTTCCCTTTTTTCTTGTGAGGGAACTGATAATTGTTTATTTTATGTTAATTAATATAACAGAAAGGATACAAGATGCCTTCAAAAAAGATAAAACACAAAAGAAGCATTTCAAAAAAAACTATTACTGCAAAAGATTTATTTAAACTTAAATTCCCAACAGCAGTTGCAATCTCTCCCGATGAAAAGAAAATAATTTCTTCAGTTGAACGAATGGATGAAAAAGAAAATAAATATTTCTCAAATCTATTTATCTTTGATATTGAAAATAATACTGAAACCCAGTTTACTTTTGGTAATCAATATGACAGACAAATGGTCTGGTCACCATGCGGCGATAAAATCGCATTTGTTTCTACTCGAGAAAAAACTACCGGCATTTATATTATGTCTGTTCTTGGCGGTGCTGAAAAGAAAATAATTGAGATAGATGGATCTATCGGCAGTCTCCAATGGACCCCCGACGGCAACAGTCTTTTGTTAAATTTAAGATATAACGACTCTCACTTTATCGAAGATGAAAAAAAGAAAAAAGAACCTCCGGTTTATCGCCACATAACAAAATTTTTCTTCAGGCTTGACGGAGCTGGATACTTGCCAAAAGATAGCTTCCAAATTTATTCGCTCAACATCGAAAACGGAAAACTTCGTAAAATCACCAAAGGCAAACGTGACTGCCTCTCCCCTTCGATATCTGCCAACGGCAAATGGATAGCTTATGCTTCCAATCGTTCCAAAGACCCCGACCTCAATAGTTTGTCAGATGATTTGTTTATTATCCCTTCTAACGGAGGAAAAGAAAAAAAGATAGCAACCCCACCAGGACCTATTGCCATTCCAGTATTTTCCCCCGATGGTAAAAACATCGCCTATCTGGGACATGACAACCCAAATGATGCCTGGGGCGTTACCAATCTCCATGTCTGGAAAGTAAACTTAACCGGTAGCCCGAAAGCTCATGATCTTATGCCAAAATTTGATAGAATGGCTTTTGATCAATCAATATCTGATATGGGTGATGTTCATGATGCTGGCAATATTTATTGGTCTTATGATGGCAAAAGAATTTATTTTGTCTCAAGTGATACCGGTGCGACAAATTTATATTACGTTTCGGCAAGAGGAGGAAAACCGACTGCAGTATATAAAAAGAAAAGTCATATAAAAGCCGCATCATTTAACGAAAAGACTAAAAAGGTAGCACTTATAGATGCTGACATTACTAATCCCGGAGAAGTTTTTGTTTGCCCAACAACATACGAAAGCCACAAATCAGCAATACAGCTAAGTCAGTTTAATAAATTTCTATCTAAAGATATCAAATTAAGTAAAACCAAAGATCTGTTTTTCAAATCTTTTGATGGCACCAACGTTCAAGGCTGGTTGGTCTATCCCCCTAATTTTAATCCAAATAAAAAATATCCTGCGATTCTTGAAATTCATGGTGGTCCCCGCACTCAATATGCTCATTCTTTTTTCCATGAAATGCAGTATCTGGCGGCTCAGGGATTTGTAGTTTTTTATACTAATCCAAGAGGCGGTTCCGGACGTGGTGAAACCTGGGCTGATGCTATTTCAGGTGGATGGGGAGAAATAGATTATATGGACTGCATGGCGGCCGCTGATTACCTTGAAAATTTAAAATTTGTTAATGAAAAGAAAATCGGTGTCACCGGTGGTTCTTATGGCGGTTATATGACCAACTGGATGATAAGCCATACAAACAGATTTGCCGCCGCTGTTACTCAAAGATCGGTCGTTGATTTAAAATCATTTACCGGTTCATCTGATATCGGTTATGAATTATCAAGAGAATTCGATGGCTGGCCATGGACAAACAAAGAAAACTATGAAAAGTGTTCACCTATTACACATTTCAGAAATGTCAAAACACCGGTGCTGATAATTCATAGTGAGCAAGATTTAAGGTGTAATATTGAACAGGCAGACCAAATGTTTGTTATGCTCAAAGCACTTGGGAAAAAAGTTGAGATGGTAAGATTTCCAGAAGAACCGCACGGTTTATCACGCCATGGCCGTCCGGATAGAAGAATCGCCCGTCTGGAATGGATTGTTAAGTGGTTTAAAAAGTATATGTGATTTTATATTTGAAAAATTAAAAGCGGCTAAATATTTGGCCGCTTTTTTTTATGATGAAATAACTTTGAACCCTTCGGCTTTGAGGTGCCGTTCTGCTTCGGCTCGGGTGCGAAAAGTCTTTGATACTTCTTTTACTTTTCCTTTATCAATCATTTTCAATAGTTGCCCGTACCGGATAGGATCATTGATAACATAAGTCTGAACTCTCATACCATTCTTACGGCTCCAATCCATATGTTCTCCGAGAATACTAATAGCTTCGGGAGTACCCATTTTCCAATTGATTAAATCAATCAGTTTCGCCCAGGGCTTGTCAATGATTGCTTCTGTCTCGGCTTTGAAATCTTCATGGTATCTTTGAGCGGTATCCTCTTTCCACACCCCAAAGATTTTAACATAAACTACCCGATTTCTTTCATCGACATTGATATTATATTTGAATTGCCATTCCGACATTGATTTACTCTTTATTAAAATTTAGAAGGTTTCAATAAGATGATTCTACACCATCTAT
>JAYEHE010000510.1:3167-7266 GCA_034659415.1 Candidatus Zixiibacteriota bacterium
GATTACCTATTATGGAAGTATAGCAATTTATTCTTGTAATCTATTGTAACTTTATATTGATTCAAAAATGAATAACCTAAAATACCCTCGAAATCTGCTCGGGGAAGTGCTTTTTTTAATTTCTTGAAATCATTGACCAAACAAACCACAGGTCCCGAAGAAATACCTTCGCCAATATCAATCTCTTTCACTTTCCCTTTACGACTATTGATTGATAATTGATCAGCTATATTTTCAGAAAATGAAGTATAAGAAGCACAATAATCCAGAATAAGATTGGTTTCAATCAAGTCGTTAATTTTTGACTTTACTAATATCAAATGTTTATATTGAGTAAATGGAATGGTTCTATAATTTCTTCCACGCAAGAAATCAGGTTTTTCTACTTCCATATAAATTGTTTCATTGGGAAAATCTACAGTGATATAAAATTCTTTCAGAATAGTGTAACCAATAACACCATCGGGAATTCCCATACTTGTATCTTTTATAAAAGCATCGAAATCAATCGCTGTTGCCCTAACATTTACTAATTTAGCTTCACCGATTTCAACAGATTTCAGACTTATCGGAGTAGCTTTAGACTGTCCCTTTATTCCTGTAACAGACCTTAGAGATTGTGGAATTATATTAAGCTTATTCTCAAAAGCAAACTCTCTGTCTATATAAAGAAAATCAGCTCCAGTATCAATCCCAAACCGCCCTTCGATTTTTCCATTCAGGACAATATCAATTTCGACAAGTCCTCTTTCAGGATTAAATGGCAAACCGCCCCCAAAGACAGAGGCGGCTATAAAAAAACATAATAAAATTTTTATTTTCATTTAGAATCACACTAATGCTTCAGAACGTCTCCTGAAATACATTACCAATGTACCTAATAAAATCAAAGTAGTACCAGCCCAAACAAGATTTATAATAGGCTTTTTAGTAATAGTCATAATTAATCGGTCAGGAGGACCAATTTTCATAAGTCCCGGAAAAGTAAATATGACCGCTCCTTGACTAACCATAATGTCTGCAATTTCAACAGAATAATTATTATCTTCCCCAAAATCTGCTGGGAAATCTACCTGGCTCTGTTTACCATTTATATCAGTTTCATAAACTTTTACCGGTTCCAAAAATTCAGTTGAACCATTATGTTCTACTTTCAATTTAGCAACAACAGACATGCTGTTTTGTTGATTACTATGGTCGCCCATCGTGAACCCTTCGAAAGTAAAATTATAATCCTGATATTTATAGGATTCACCTTCTCTAAGTTTTATCCCACGGGAGCTACTCAACTCCTGCACCTGTTCTGGTGAAAAATATAAATCTTCATTCAAACGTTTAAGAACAAACGGCTTTTTCATAATACCATTCAACCGTTCCGAATAATACAATTGAGGACGGGCATTTTGTTCGCCATTACCTTCATCATAAGTAAGGAGCAATTTATTCATCGGAAAAGTTATTTCATTTTCCATGCCTTGATAGCTAATTTTAAGGTCATAAGCTTCTTTAGTTTCACCGCGAGGTATTACTAATCTCTCATCGGTTGAATACGCCGACGAGCCTAAAATCCCCAGAAGCATCAATCCAAACCCAAAATGTGTTAATTGTCCTCCAGACAATTTCCAGCGAGAAGGAAGATAACCAAACATCACAATTAAATTTGAAACAATAAATAGTGAAGCCGAAGCAAAGTAAAGAATATAGGAGTAATCTTTTACATCAAGAACATAACATATTAAAATCGCTAATACAAAGGCACCTAAAGACCATTTTAGTTGACCCAATAAATCAGATTTCATCAAATACATAACCAAACCGGTTATAACCAAAGTAAAAACTACTGCAAATGATATCGCTGTTCCTAACACAAAATAGAATAATCCGAATCCTACGACCGCCGATGATATTGAAGAAATAATTAATTTTCTTTTCCAATTCTTAGGCACAAAATTATTATTATTTAATAGCGGTGCCGCAGTCAGAAAGAGAGCATATAAAATTGCAAATGGTAACGCAAAACTATTATAAGTTGCTACATCGGCTGCCCTTGGGTTATTGGTAAAATATGTAGTTAATATCGGTAATGAAGTCCAGAAAAGAACAACAACACCAAATAGAAATAATAAACTCATCCCGGCAAAAAGAGAAAACTCTTTTCCATAAAAATTATAATTCAAAGGCTTAGATTCAATCTTAAATGTTCGTATTAAAAACAAAGCCAAAGTTATAAAAATATAAAAAACTAAAAATCCAACCAGATATTTATTGATTCCTAAATCAACAAAGCTATGCACAGAAAAATCTGCCAACACTCCACTTCGAGTGATAAAAGTTCCATAAATTACCAGAATAAAAGTGAAAGCCGCCATCAAGATATTTGTCCTTTTAAGTGCTCCACTACGGCGTTCAATAATCATACCGTGAATCAATGCAAGAGCAATAAACCATGGAATAAACGATGAGTTTTCAACCGGATCCCAAGCCCAATATCCACCCCAGCCAAGAGTTTTATACGCCCAGTATGCACCAAGAATATTACCACCGGCTAACATCAAAGCAGTAATAGCCGTCCATGGAAATGCTTTTTTTACCCAACTTGAATAATCATTAATAATTAAAGCCGCAATTGCCAAAGCAAACGGAACAGCCGCCATAGCATAGCCGATAAAAATTACAGGAGGATGAACAACCATCCAAGGGTCATGCAGCAAAGGATTCAAACCTAATCCATCAGGAGGAACTACGCCCAACATTGCAAACGGAGAGAGCGAAGTCATAAGAACCAAGAAGAAAGCATTAACAGTTGCATATACTACCATCGCATAGTTACGATACTGGTCACCATATTTTAAAATTATATATCCGAATAAAGCACTTAAGGTTACCCATAGGACATAGGTTCCTTCCTGCCCTGCCCAAAAAGCGGACAACGTAAAAAAGAATGACAATGAACGGTCTGAATATTCATAAACATATTTTATAGCAAAATTATAACTGAAAAACAGATAATATAGATAAGCAAACATTAAAATTGCACAACCTGTAAAATAATTATAAGCTTTTCTCGCTAAATTCTCATAAGAATTATTCCCGCGTGCTGTCAGAAAAAAAGCAATACCGGAAATCAGATTAAAAACTAAAGCTAAAAATATTAGCAAATCACCGGGGACATCATACGACATTATAATACTCCATCTTTGCCAACAGCCTCATTGTGTTTGGTTATGTTTTGAAATTGCTCGTCTCCTTCACCTTGATATTTGGAAGGACACTTGACCAGCATCTGGTCAGCTACAAAGACTTCATTTTCACTTTTCCCCTTAAGAACCACCGATGTTGCCTGATCAAAATTACCCGGCACGACTCCATAATAAAAAACACTTATTGTCTCAGCATTGGTTTTGCTCTCTGATTCGGCGTCGTAAATTGCAAACTCCAATCTTGAATCTTCAGTATTGTAATTTACATTATCAAAATCAATTTTCCCCATAACCTGCACAGTCTTATCTGCACTACGAGCTTTTTCGATAGTTACATATTGAATAGTTGTTTTAAAAAATGCGGATGCCCCCCATATCATAAAAACAACAATTATTATCCCACCAATAATATATTTGGCTTTCATTTTATCTTTTCCTCAAGCTTTTTAACACTCTTATCAAGACTCATCATAAAATAGAAAAGTCCAAACCAAACTACAAGAGTTACTGCTAATGCGATATAATTTCCATCCATTTTATTTCTAATCCTCCTTTTCGGATTCTATTCTTTCCATTCGTTTTAATCGTTTCGCTAAACTAAACATCCAAAAATATAATATTGTAAAAAGTCCTAACGATGAAAAGAAAATCATTCTCACAGCAGGACCCATGGTAAATTTCATATCAGCAGAAACTATCGAATCATCAGGATGAAGCGACGGCGTCATACGTGGTACAACAAAAATTAAAAAAGGTACTGTTACAAAAGCAAAAATTGAATAAACAGCAGAAAGAGTAGCTTTTCGTTCCTCAACTTCAACGGCACCCCGAAGAGAAAAATAAGCGGCATAAATAAGTAAAAGAATAAAAACTGATGTTTCTCTTGGGTCCCAATTCCA
>JAYEHE010000511.1:0-1572 GCA_034659415.1 Candidatus Zixiibacteriota bacterium
ATGAAAAAATACCACCTCCATTATTATTAACAATCACAACTGTCGCTGGATGAAATAATTGTTTAAGAAGCGGCAGAGAATTCATATCGTGTAAAAATGCAAGGTCCCCGATAAGCAATGTTAACGATTTATTGTGTGCTTTAGCAAAACCAACAGCAGATGCAATAGTACCATCGATCCCGCTTGCCCCTCTATTAGAGCCGAAAATAATAGAACTTCCTTCGGGTGATCCGTAACTGTCAAAATCTCTTATCGGTCTGCTTGAAGCTGAGAAAAGAACATGATTATTCGGCAACATTTGAGTAATTAAACGAGCAATAGTAGGTTCGGTTAATTGATTTTTATTATCAATCTCTTTTTTAAGTAAATTTTCTATTTTAATGTTTATCTTATAATCAAAGCTTTTATTTAGTTGCATTTCAATTTTCGGAATGATTGCTTTACAAAAAGATGAAATTGATGATACAATCCTATAAGTTACTGAGTGGGCTGGGTCAATTCTGTTTTGATTTTCCGCAACATGAATATAATTTTTATAATTATTTTTTTCAATCAACTGCCACAGCCGTTTTGAGGTAAATCCCTGACCAAAAGATAAAATAGTATCAACCTTTGATTGATTAAAAAATTTATTGGAAATCATCAAATCATAATACGGAAAAATATTTTTAGATTTTGCACCTAACCTCAAACCGGAATTAATATCAGGAAATATAAGCCAATTAATTTTTTCTGCTAATTCAATTATACTTTGTCGTTCATTTTCGTTTTGCAAACGACCAGCAATTATAAAACCGGATTTGGAATTATTTATAATTTCAGAGATTTTTTCAGTATTAAAATTATCTATTACAATTTCTGTTTGACCATAATCTGTAAATTTACTTTTCCCTGAATGCCATTGTTTGACTTTTTCTGATTTAATATATTTACTTGTATCGTTACCAATTAAAAACGGTTCTCGGAACATACAATTCAAATGCACGACTCCCTTATAAGGAGATAATGACCTATGGACTGCTTGATCAATAGTAGTCAAAAGAAATTGCTCATTAATTTTTTCATCGGGACAGGGTAAATCAAAAAACCAATTAACATATTTACCATACATTTTTATTTGATCAATAGTCTGATTGGCACCGGTATCCCTCAGTTCAGGCGGTCTGTCAGCAGTAAGAACAATAAGTGGAATATTTTCATTTGCCGCTTCGATAATCGCAGGAAAATAATTAGCCGCGGCTGTGCCCGAAGTACAGATTAGAACAGAAGGAATCTGCATCACTTTAGAATGCCCTAATGCAAAAAACGATGCACCTCTTTCATCGTAGTGAATAACAGAATTTTGGGAAGTTTTATTATTTTTAGCAACCGCAACTGTAAGAGGAGTAGATCTTGAACCAGGTGAAATACAAAAAAGTTTTACATCATTTCTTACAAATTCTTCAATAATCAAGTCAGCCCAAAGACTATTTAATATTTCCTGATTTGAGTTCATTGTTTACTAACAGCTTTAATAAAATTACTTAGTTTATTTTCTATCTCACGCCATTCATCATCAGGACAGGAACCTTT
>JAYEHE010000512.1:0-1566 GCA_034659415.1 Candidatus Zixiibacteriota bacterium
TTTCCAAGGATCGACATAGATGGCTCCAATGGTTGCATGAAGCGAAAAAGCGATATAGATTGGAGATACTGAATTATATGGTCACTTCGAATCATATTCACCTCCTCGTGGTCGGAGGCAACAAAAGTAGGAAAGTTGGGGACGTCCTTAAATAATTAAATAACTTTGATTTATTTTAGACAGGATTGACTGGATAGACAGGATATCTTATCCGTTTTCCTGATGAAAACGGATAAACATAATCGCCTTTGGCGAGTAGAAGCCATTATGGTAACTTTCCTTTATAGTCCCCTCCCCTACACAAATCCTCATAATGACAATATTCGTCAAATAGTTAACCATTTTTGTTATTAAAAAAAAACTTGGCAATGATGTCAAGAAAATCCCTTGGCGTAACAATGAAAGTATTCCTGAATTTCTTAAAGGAAAAATGTTTTTTATTACCTGTTATTAAATAATCAGCCTTTGCCTCTAAAGCACATTCCAAAAATTTATTGTCTTCAGGGTCTCTCTTGATAACGTCCACTGAGAAACTTGGTTTAACAAATTTTGCGTCCTTTTTAATTTTTACTAGAAGTCTTCTTGTTTTTTCCTGATTTAAGCCTTTAAATTTTTCACGACCCAACACTCCCTGATATTCGTCAAAAATGTCTTCGCTCAAGCACAGGTTGAAGTTTTTATTCAAAATCATGTTAATTATTAAGTCAGGAAGGCTATCTGGTTTGAGCAAAGCGGAAACAATAATATTGGTATCTACAACAAGTTTAAGCATAATTATAAAAAGAGAGCTTATTTTTTTCTGGATTTTCGGTAAGTGTCAATTTCAAAATCAATTTCACCGCTTGTCATCTTATCCAATTTAAGCTGTTTCGCGCTTAGTTGGACTTCCACCAATAACTTATCTCTTTTAATAATGTTTTTTAAATAATCTTTTACTCCCAATATTACTACCTTTGGCTTTCCCCGACGACTGACGACGTACCTAATACTTTCTGCTTCAGCTTTTTCTATTAACTCTCCAAAGCGAGTGCGTGCGTAAAGTGCGTCTATCAGGGTAGTTGTGTTTCTATTTTCCATTGCTTGAATTCTCTTGTAAACTCATTAGTTAATTGAGTGTTTAATTTTATTATAGTGTTATGATTTGATTTGTCAAGAAATTTGCTGATTATATCGGATCTAGGGGAGGGGATCTAAATCCCCTTAACGACGCTGATATTAAAAGGTTTTTTAGCCAATTTTCATGATAGCAAAATTTATTGACTCTTTCGGCCGGACTTTTAAGCCCATTATGCTTTTTGATAGTTGATGGATTTGACGGTGTAAAATTGTAAATGAGCGCCCAGCCTCGTATATTGAGTTCAGCAGAAGAGATAGAACCGTGAAAATAACAAATTGTAAAAAGATGCCGATCCATGCTTTTCATTAAACGGTCAATCATATTACTTGTTCTATGGGCACCAGGGAAATCATAGGCTTTTGAGAAATCAGGCAAATTGTCTCGGAGTTTTTTGATAGGATGTAACATGACATCTGGAATAGCCGTTACAATGGCCCAATCATGAAGTC
>JAYEHE010000513.1:0-1560 GCA_034659415.1 Candidatus Zixiibacteriota bacterium
CTGTGATTCCACCTGTTTGCGGTGACGACATCATCATCCTACCGAACCCGATGAAAATGGCTTATGTCAATTATATTGGTCCTATCGTTGATACCGTGGAATTGAATGGCATGTCCTGGATAGTAGATTTGTCGCCGTTCCAGGCTTATATGTATATCGGTGGTTTCTCTCCGGAATATCCGGCAAGTGATCTTGATTTCAGCAGTATCAGAATAAATGATACAATTGTACCTGATTCAGTTTATATCAAAAACGATGTTCCAATTTATCCTGACATGGAAGAAGTTCTGTTTATGAAATTCAATATCAGAGAATTTATTCTGCACTATGGTTGGTTATATGATTTTGATGATTATATGTTTACTGTAACAGGTGAATTCGCTGACGAAACTCCGTACGAGGAATGTGGAATGATACCGATTCAGGGGCATATCTCTGGAGATATTGATAATGATGGTATGAGTGATATAACTGATTTGACACTTATGATTGATTATCTGTTTGGAAATGAAGAGGTAACCAACATCGAGTCAACTGGTGATGTCAATCATGATGGTCAAGTGAATATCAGTGATCTGACAGAAATGATTAATTACATATTTACTGTAAATTAACTTGTCATTAATAATTATCGTTTAGTCAATAAAGTCCGCTGGTAAAACAGCGGACTTTTTATTTAATAAATTTTATTGAATTTGAATCTTTTTACATATATTATTTTTAAATGACTGAATATGATAAAACTTTTATTGGAATTGATTACGGAGAAAGACGGATAGGGCTGGCTAAAAGTGACCCGACCGGATTGATAGCTTCGGCTCTCATCACAATCGAGATCAATTCACAAATAGACGCCATAGCACAGCTTGAAAATATATTTGCAGAATATCAACCAAACGGGTTAGTTATTGGATATCCAACCCATCAAAGTGGTGATAAAAGTAAAATATGTTTACAAATAGACAAGTTTATCGATAAGCTTTCAAAAATTTACAATGGGGAAATTTTTAAAGTTGATGAAAAATATTCATCAAAAGAAGCAATATCTATTATCCATGCCCATGGGAAAAAAATCGGACAGGATAAAAAAAGAATTGACCGATTAGCCGCAGTTATTATTCTTCAGAGATTTTTAGACGAGGAACTCATAAGGTAAGTGAAATGTTTAAAAAAGGAATACTAATATTTGTACTCATAATAGTAATTGTTTTTACCTATCTTTATAATTCTTATACTGCTGTTTATGACATAGGGGAGATGAAAATTTCAATCCTAATTAAACAAGGCGATAGCTTTAGCAAAGTTGCCAATCAAATTATTGACAAAAAATTATTAGATTCAAAATTACTTCTTAAATTAATGGCAAGATTCAATGGGATAGATAAAAAATTAACTCCCGGGAAATATGAATTTACCGGTGAATATTCATGTGCAACAATTTTTAATAAATTAGAAAAGGCAGATTTTGTCAGAATTAAATTAACTATTCCAGAAGGCTTAACTCTGTGGAAGATGGCATCACTCTTAAGCAATAGATTTGGATTTGATTCAACTGAAATA
>JAYEHE010000514.1:0-7157 GCA_034659415.1 Candidatus Zixiibacteriota bacterium
TCTTTTCAAGCTTTTCAATAAAAGTTTTATTTCCCAGCGGCCGCCCGGTGCGTTCATGCTTTCTCAATGACTCGATCCTTTCTTTTTTCTTTCTCCTCTTTAAGATATTTGTCCCAATCACATATCATCCCTTGCAACAAAGCATCGTTTATATATGGTATATTCTCTCTGCCTAAGTGATCGCCTACAACACTCGACCATTTGTATTCCTCGGCTTTCTTTACCATTCCTGATTTTACAGGATTATTTAAAATATATTCATATTTAATTCTGTATTGTTTCTCTGAATATATTGTTACTTCATCAAAACCGGTTTGCCATAAGCGAAACTTGCCATCCTTGATTATAAATTTATCAGACACGATTGATCTATTTTTATATTTATAAGTGAAGTATTTTTTTATGTTTTGTACGATGCTTGAAATTGATTTATCATTAAGTCTCTCTAGAAGTATATGAACATGATCTGGCATTATCACATAAGCATGTAAAGTATATATTTTTTTATCTGAGTAGAATTGAAGAATTTTTACAAGAGTATTTGCAATATCTTTATTTTTAAAAATTGGGATAAAATTTCTAACCGTAAAGGTAACAAAGTGAATCTTGAAATCAGTATTATATCTTTTTCTCTTTGACATTTTAATTCGCTGGATCTGAAGATCCAGCGCTCACTTTTAGTCATATTTCTTAATTAACATATCCAGCACTCACTTTTAATCATATTTAATCATATTTCTTAATTAACTTATCCAGCGCTCACTTCTAATAATATTTAGTCATATTTCTGAAAAATGCTTCACTTTGTTTTCTGTGCCGGGCGAATCTTCAGATTCGCCTAATTTTAATTTACTCTTTCAGTACTTTTTTAAACATGTTGTTAAACTTCATCGGTTGGGTGACATATAAAAAATATTCCGTAGTGGGGGTTGTCTCAATTTTATAATCAGACACAATTTTTAAGTTTTCTTCCACATTTGCAGGTTACTTGTCAGTAATGATATAATGAAGTGTCATAGCTATATTTTAAACCAAAGCGGTTAATTTTCTTCGGCAAATATCGCAAAACTTCTCATTTTTATTGTCAATGTCAAGCATCAGTTGACTGTAATAATTAACACATTTTGGATTACGACATTCAGAAAGGTCAAATAGATGTGCTATCTGATGTACACCTTCTTTGTACAATCGGGGATATATTTTTTTGTCATCTTCAGGAAGCCCATAAAATTCTTGTCTTAGTTGGAAAAGAGAAACAACGGCTGTACCGGCAAGAGGATTAGAGTATCCCAAAACGAAATGTTCTTCCGGCAGATATAAATTTTCCTCGCATACGCCAATTACTTTTTCACGATTATTAGCTTTAGTGCGTTCCAATTTGGATAAAATTACTGTGGCATAATATTGATTTCGAATCAGATTATGAGCCTCGATTGGCATTTTCATCCCTTTTAAAATGTCGATAGAGCGATTGAACACCGGACCAATATCAGCCGCCAGTCGATTAACCATCATAAAATCAACTTCGCCCAAAGGCACGACAACTATTTTTGATTTACTTAATACCATAATCACTCAACCGTAAAAAAACGGGTTTTACTTCCGGATTTAGACACATTAACTTTTGCTTTTATTCCACATTTTGGACACCAGCCTACAAAAGCATCTCTTTTTTTATTAAGATATATTCTGGAATATACATTGCAACATTTAAACGTAATTCCGATAAAAGGATTTTTAATTTTATTTTCTTTTTTATTCATCACAAAATTGAATATAACAAAACCGACCCAAAATCAATTATAAATATTTAACTCTTGTATAATACTAACCGATGATGAACTGCCTAATCTGTCTGCACCAGCTTCAATCAGTTCTTTACACTGCTTCAAGGTTTTAATTCCCCCTGATGCTTTGACTTTTATTTTATCTTTAGCGGTACTCTTTAAAACATTAACCTGCTCTATCGTAGCACCTCCGAAGAATCCTGTGCATGTTTTCACAAATTGTGCGCCGCCATTCATAACGCATTTGGTTGCTTCTATTTGCTGTTCAATATTTAATTTTCCTGCCTCGATAATTACTTTTAGTAGAACATTAAAAGGTAGATTCTCTCTAATAATCTCAATCTCTCTTTCTACTTCAGAATATCTATCAGATGCAAGCCACCCGACATTAGCTACCATGTCAATTTCATGAGCACCATCGTCAATACCTTTGATAGCTTCTATAACTTTAACATCAGTGCGAGCCGCTCCAAGTGGGAATCCTGAGACAGATAATATTTTCACGTCTGAGCCTGATAAAAAATCAGCCGCAACTTTAACCCACACCGGATTAATGGCTACTGAATAAAAATTATATTCAATAGCTTCCTTGCAACATTTAATTATATCTTTTTCGGTTACTTCGCTGTGTAAAGTAGCGTGGTCGAATTTTCTGTTTAGATTTGTTAATATGTCTGGCATGTTAAACCTTTTTTATATCCTTTAAAAATGAATTACCAATAAAATTATTCTCAATATTAAACAGTTCACCGATAGTACAGGCAATATCAGAAAATGTTTCTCTAATGCCAAGATTCACTCCTTTTAATAAGTTTGGTCCATAACACAATAATGGCACATATTCTCGTGTATGGTCAGTCGAATTTTTAATAGTTGGGTCGCAACCATGATCAGCAGTTATAATAAGCATGTCATTTTCTTTTAAGCTACTTAATAATTTTTCAAGTGAACTGTCAAATTCTTCTAATGCTTTAGCAAATCCTTCGGTGTCGTTGCGATGACCATAGAGCATATCAAAATCAACAAGATTGGCGAAAATTAATTGATGAGCATTATCATCTTTAACATGTTTAATGACATTCTGCATAACTTCGCCATTATTTTTTGTTTTGATGAAACTGCTGATTCCTTGTTGGCAATAAAGGTCGTAAATTTTTCCAACTGATAGCGTTTTAAATCCGTTTTTTATCATAAGGTCAAGAAAAGTATCATGGGGGGGAGGCAATGAAAAATCTTTTCGTCCCGAAGTTCTTTTGAAATTACCTGATGTACCAATAAACGGCCTTGCGATTACTCGGGCAACAGCATATTCTCCCTGAAGTAATTCTCTGGCAATTTTACAGATTTCATATTGTTTCTCAAGCGGGTAGATATCTTCATGGGCGGCAATTTGGAAAACTGAATCTGCCGAAGTATAAACAATTAATTCTTTTGTCTTAAGATGTTTATCTCCTAACTCATTAATGATTTCCGTGCCACTGGCTGGAATATTGCCAATAGTCTTTAAGCCGGTTAGATTTTCAAATTCTGTTATGATATTTTCTGGAAAACCATTTGGAAATTTGGGGAAAGGCTTGTCAATAATTACTCCGCCTATTTCCCAGTGTCCGGTAGTGGAATCTTTTCCCTGAGCTTTTTCTGCCATCTTCCCAAAGCAACCTGTTGGATTTGTTATAGAATCAATGCCTTTAATTGGAACAACATTTCCCAAACCGAGCTTTTGACAATTCGGCATTTTTAAGCCACCAGTATCTTTTGCAATATTTGGTATTGTCGCCGCACCAACATCGCCATACATGTCCGCATCAGGAAGTTCCCCGATACCACAGGCATCAATTATTAAAATAATAACCCGATTCAATTTCATTGTATAAATTTATGAGAATTTTAATTGGATGTAAACAATTGCTTTAAATAAAAAAACCGACTGAGACCTCAAATCATTGTCTATAACCATATATAATAAATATCTGTCATTGCGAGCGAAGCGAAGCAATCTTTCTTGTTCTTCATTAATTATTTTTCTGTAATAGATTCATGAGTAAACGTGGATTTGTTTATATCTTAACAAATAAATCAAACAAAGTTCTCTACACGGGTGTCACTAGTGATCTCATCAAAAGGATATATTCTCATAAAAATAAATCAGATTCAAAATTTACCCCAAAATATAAAACTACCAAATTAGTGTATTATGAAATATTTGACGATATTTATCATGCTATTCAACGAGAGAAACAGATAAAAGCAGGTTCAAGAGATAAAAAACTAAAACTCATAGAAAATTTCAATCCTAACTGGATAGATTTATATGATAGAATAACTGGTCAAGACTGAGATTGCTTCGTCGTTCCACTTCTCGCAATGACGGTCCATAAGTCATTGCAATGACAGAATTTATCATTTTGTCAATGCCCTGAGCCGGTTGAGACTGTTATTACGTGGTGCACGAGGACGTACACCACGCACAAAATTTAATCTACTATTTTTCAACTTTTTTTAATGCAAAATCCGTATCAGCTTCAATAGCCAGTTGATATTTTTTTATTTTACCATTTTTATTCATTTCCCGATAACCGTCGATTATCATTTTTTCTCTTTGAAGAACAATAAATCCTTCTTTATGGGCAAAATATATCATGCCGGTTGACTGAATTTTATCCAAACCCTGCTTTTGAGTGCTATCATTTGGATTTTTTACTATTGGTATTAGTAGATTGCCTTCGTATTCAATAACGGCACAATCGTAACCTCTTTCCCGAACAAGTGATTTAATTTTATAACTGGTTGACGCTTCCATGGTTTCATCGGGAAGAACAACTTTTGTTGTTTGTGTCCACGAATAGTCAACGGTGACTTCATAAGAGGGGAATTGTGGCATTCCTTGTTCAAAATAATTTTTGATATATGTTGTGTAAGAATTATCTCTGTCCGGAGGGAATTGAATGTCAACAATTTTACCGTTGGTTTGTACAAAAAAGTCTAATTCACGAGTTGTTTCAACAGTATCTATTTTTGTGGAATCATCAGGGTTTTTCATTTCGTGTGTCCATGAGCTGGTCTCTTTTATTTGACCAATATTATCTTCGAATTCCATTACTTCTTGTTCAATATTGATATTATAACTGCTTTTATAATCTTCAACTACAGAATCAGCTTCTATCACTTTAGTGGTGCGATGAGAATTTTGTTCATATGTTAAAATTGTCCCCGGATCATATTTATAACTTAACATTATTTTTTTCTCGCCTTGAGTGCAACCAAAATATAAGGCAATCAAGGTAAGAATAGTGAGGGTTGAAATAATTTTTTTCAAAATAACTTCCTTAGTTTATTTATTCCTTTAAAGTTAACAAGTCACTGATCAAAGCAGAGCGTCCCAGCATTCCGGGAGTTCCCAGCAAAAACATGCCACGCGTTAAACGTGCTTGTTCATTTTTGGTGAATATAATTTCATTTACATTATTAAGGTGTTCTAATATCTCAGCACTCAAAATAATCTCGGTTTTGATTTCTGTTGCTGATTGTTGATTGCTTTGCATGGAGCCAAAAAACACTGCTGAACTAAGCACAAAAATAGCTACGACAAAAGATACTGCCGACCGTATAAATGAAATTTTCGTAGAGCGGTATTGCTCAATGTGATTTTTTTCAACATTAGAAATCATATCGGATTGTGATGTCCGAGCCAAGATGAGTTGGGTTGTTTCGTTCCAGTAATTCTGACCTGGATCGACCGTTTCAATATTTGATAATGTTTCCTTAAGTTTAATCGCTTGATGAAATTTTTTCTGACAAATATCACAGTCAGCCAAATGGGCATCTATTTCATCACATTGACTTTTTGTCAATTCTTGATCGACGTAATCCTCAAGGAGTGATTGTGTGTGGCGGCACGTCATTTTTACTACTCCTAAGTTATAAGTCGGTGTTTTAGTAATTTTCTTAATTTACTTCGGGCAATGTGAAGATTAGACCTGACCGTTGCCTGAGGGCAATCAAAGACTTTGGCTATCTCCTCTTTACTGTATCCTTCAATATCATGTAGCAATAAAGTAAGTCTTTGCTTGTTTGGCAATTGTTCCAGAGCCTGGTAAATCTCCGCCATTAACTTCTTGTTTTCAAATTCCTGTTGAGGAGTCTTAATTTTTCGGGAGAGGTCGAGTTGAATATCGCCGGGTAGGGTAGAGGTGTCATCGGCGACTTTTCTCCGGTTTTTCCTTTTTCGTAACAAGTCAATAGAATAATTTGTAGCAATTCTGGTCAGGAATGTTGAAAAATAATTTACATTTATAAGTTCCTTTCGCCTTTTATATATTCGTACAAAAGTTTCTTGAACGACTTCATCGGCATCCAGATGGTTGCCGAGCATTTGAAATGCAACGCCGTAAATTCTTTTACGAAACCGTTTAATCAGCTCAGCTAAAGCGGTTTGGTCGCCGTTCACGAAATTTTCAACCAATTCGGGAATTGTTTTATTCATATCCCATTTCTTGTTATTTATTGACGATTAACATAAGAAATTGTGTAAAATTCTTTCCCAAATTTAAAGTTGACGGTACGAAAATTAAAGATTATGGTATCTCAGATATTTGTCAATCTTTTTTTATTCAATAACTTATAAGGTTTTTTAAGTGGTTGACAGCCAAATTAAGGTTCAGAAATACAAATTCTTCACTATTGGGGCTATTGGAACCTTTATGGCAACTTTGGATAATTCTATTCTTAATGTTGCCCTGCCTACAATTGCTGATGAGTTCTCGGTCTCTATAGATTTAATTGCCTGGGCCGTTTTGTCGTATTCTTTGACTCTTGTATCTCTATTGATGGTTTTTGGAGCCTGGTCTTCAAAAAAAGGATATAAATTTGCTTATAAATTTGGATATATGTTTTTTACAATTGGTTCTATTATTTGTGTTTTTAGCCAATTATTCTCAATTTTATTAATTGGGAGAATAATCCAGGCAATTGGGGGAGCAATGTTTCAAGCAGTCGGACCGGGGATGGTAACGGAAGTTTTTCCTGAAAATGAGCGGGGGAAAGGGATGGGTTTGATGGTGATGGCAGTCGGGCTTGGGTTATTATCCGGTCCGGCGTTAGGTGGTCTGTTATTATCATACTGGTCGTGGCAGTCTATTTTCATAATTAATATCCCGATTGGAATTTTTGGTCTCTTTCTAACTTTTAGATATTTCAAAAATTATACACAAAAACTAAAAGAATCAAGAATTCCAATTATTGGCTCGGTTTCTGTCTCACTGGTTCTTTTGAGCAGTATGCTTGTGACAACTTTATTAAGTGATTACACGTTTACCGATCCTATTATTATTGGATTATTGACAATTACATTAATATCGTTGGTAGTTTTTC
>JAYEHE010000515.1:0-7140 GCA_034659415.1 Candidatus Zixiibacteriota bacterium
TACCCCTGAAAATGAAAAAGACACGCTAATTCAAAATATCATTGCCAACATTACCCCTAAAGATATTCCGATAATTTTCATACGCCAAAATGCTCTTAAAAAACTCCAATTAGATTTAAACCAACCCGCTATCTTAACCGCCAAAGGTACTACTGACATAGTTAAAACAAGAGATACCGCTTTTAATGTGATTGGATATATACCTGCCACGAACGATACAACTGTTATAATTGGTGCTCATTTTGATCATTTGGGATGGGGTGGGCATACTTCTCAATATAAAGGTTCAGAACCGATGATCCACAACGGAGCAGATGATAACGCTTCCGGTACAGCCGCATTGATTGAATTAGCCCGTAAATACAGTTCTCAAAAAGAGAATCTTAAATATTCTTTACTTTTCATAGCGTTTACCGGCGAAGAATTTGGATTGCTTGGCTCTATGAATTTTGCTCAACATATGACAATTGACTCAACTAAAGTGAGAATGATGCTCAATATGGATATGATTGGAAGGTTGAACGAGCAGGAAGATGGCCTTGCAATATTAGGCACAGGAACCTGTGATGAATTCAAAATTTATTTTGACTCACTAAAACAGAATGACCTTGAATTATCCTTAAAAGAATCAGCAGTAAGCACCTCAGACCAAACTGTTTTCTATAACCGTGAGATTCCCTCTCTCCATCTTTTTACCGGAGCTCATTTTGATTATCATAAACCGAGTGACGATATAGAATTTATTGATGCTGAGGGAATTGTCAAAGTAGCTTCGTTTACCTCAGATATAATCGATTATTTTGATGAATATGACGGCAGTTTAACTTTTAGAAAAACTAAAGGCTCCAATAAAGGTAAAAAACGTTCCCACTTTTCAGTTACTTTAGGAATTATACCGGATCATATTGCCGAAGTTAAGGGAATTAAAATTGATGGTGTCTCCCCTGAAAAAACTGGCGAAAAAGCTGGAATGTTAAAAGGAGATATTATCATTAAAATGGGCACCAAAGATATCGGAGACATCTACGATTATATGAGCATGCTGGGGAAATTCAGCAAAGGCGATACAACTCAGGTTGTTATTCAAAGAGGAGATTCAACATTAACTCTGGAAGTGATATTCGATTAAAAATGCTTACTCTTCATAATGATGAGTTTTATCAGACCCCTTGGATCGTCTTACAGAAATAACACCTTTGATTTTTTTTATTTTATCAAAAATTCTATTTAAGTGAGATAAGCTGGCAACTTCTACTACAAATAGCCCAACCGCAGTAGTATCCTTGGAAAACATTTCAGCCGCTCTTACATTGGTATTTGCATCAGCAATAGCCTGAGTAATATCTCTCAGCATATTCTTTCTGTCTTCAACAACCATCTCTAATTCGACAACAAATGATTGTCCTTTATCAGTATCCCAACTCACTTCAATTTTACGTTCAGGAAATTGTTCTTGGAGATGAAGACAACTTTGGCAGTCATTACGATGTATGGTCACACCTCTTCCCCGAGTAATAAAACCGACAATATCTTCCCCCGGAACTGGCTGGCAACATCCGGCAAAACGGAACATCATATTATCCATGCCATGAACTTTAATACCTTTAGTCCCCCTGATACGTTCAATAACTTTCCCAATAAAACCCTGTTGTTCAACTTCCTTAGCAGGAGAAATTAAATCAATGAATCTTTTGCTGGTTATTGAGCCTTCACCAATAGCACTAAAAAGATTTTCAATTGTTTTCTTATCTAATTTTTCAGCAGTTTCCAGTAAAACTGCATTAGTTGGATAAGGAATATGTGCTCTTTTTAATTCCCTTTCCACAATCTGCTTACCTAATTGAATAAATTGGTCAAGACCGGCTTGTTTTAACCATTTTTTTATTTTTGAACGAGCTTTTGTAGTCTTAACTAGCTTCAACCAGTCGTGCGATGGTGACCGATTTTGATTAGTAATTATTTCTACCGAATCTGCTGTATTAAGCTCAGTTGACAAAGGCATCAATCTATTATTTATTTTAGCACCTGCACAATGAATACCAACCTCGGTATGAATTGAAAATGCAAAATCAAGGGGAGTTGAACCTCTGGGAAGATTGATTAGTTTTCCTTCAGGCGTATAAACAAAAATATCTTCGGTATATAAATCAATTTTTAAATATTCTAAAAATTCCGACGGATTTGTCATGTCTCTCTGCCATTCGAGTACATCGCGAAGCCATATCATCTGTCGGTCATCTTTGCTCATCGTCTGTTTGCCTTCTTTATAAAGCCAGTGTGCGGCAATACCATTTTCAGAAATATAATGCATCTGGTGAGTTCTAATTTGAATTTCCACCATCTTCGAACGAGGACCTATAACAGTAGTATGCAAAGAACGATAACCATTCTGCTTAGGATTAGCTATGTAATCATGAAACCTTCCAGATACCGGTTTCCACATTGTATGTAAAATTCCCATAGTGTGATAACAATCACGCTCAGAATTTACAATAACTCTAATAGCAAAAAGATCATAGATTTCTTCAAACGGAACCTTCCTAACTCTCTCTTTTCTGTAAATAGAATCTAAATGTTTAGCCCTTCCATTCACGGTTGCAGAAATATTATTTTCTTTCAGTGCTTTTTTAATCGGCTTAACAACTTCCAATATATATGCATCTCGTTCTTCTTTACGTTCATTAATTTTTTGAACAATTTGATTATAAATATCTTCTTCAAGATATTTAAGAGATAAATCCTCAAGTTCGGTTTTGATTTTATTTATTCCAAACCGATGAGCTAATGGTGCATATACCTCACGGGTTTCACTGGCGATGATTTTTTGTTTTTCTTTTGAAAGATACTGTAGCGTACGCATATTATGCAAACGATCTGCTAATTTTATTAGGATAACTCTAATATCACGCGACATTGTAAGCAACATTTTTCTGAAATATTCCACCTGCTGTTCTTCTCTTGACGCAAAATGAACAGCGCCAATTTTTGTAACTCCATCGACCAATTCAGCAATTTCATCTGAAAATTCTCGCCGGATATGTTCCAGAGATATCTCAGTATCCTCGACTACATCATGTATCAATCCTGCAACAATAGTTGCTGAATCCATGTGTTGTTCAGCCAAAATAAAAGCCACCTCAAGACAGTGCTGAATATATGGTTCCCCAGACGACCGCTTTTGGCCATCATGAGCATGATTAGAAAATTCATATGCTTTACGAATTAAAAGGATATTCACATTCGCATTAAAAGATTCAATTTGTATTATAAATTCAGCTAAATTCATTACTTAATTTCCATTAAAAGAAGCAATAATTTCTTCACAGAGCGACTCTTCAGATATCTGTTCCATACACTTACAATCATCGGATGGACACTGGCACTCTTTAATAGGGGGCATAATAACTTTGTGGTTATCACCAATCGGTCCCCATCTGACAGGTGACATTAATTTTCTGCTCGGGTACAAACCAACAACTTTTGTATTCAATGCCGCCGCAAGGTGTAGCGGTCCGGTAGAATTTGCAACAACGACTTTCGCCAAAGATAAGACAGCTCCAAGTGTTCTTAAATCCGTTTCACCTGCAATTGATTTTATGTCAAATTTCATTTGGGCAGATATTTTTTTTATCATTTCACTTTCACTATCAGACCCTGAAAAAACGACCTCATAATTTCTACTTTTAAGATGTTCGGATAATTTCATGAATTTAACCATTGGCCAGCTCTCAGCCGACCCTCCGCTTCCGGGATGAATCAATATAAAATCACTCGAAATATTTACTTCCTTAAGTATTCTTCTGGCATTCTTAATTTCTTTGTCACGAAGATATATATTTGGTTGAGTAACAGTTTCTCCATCCTTAAATAACTTTAAAAAATCAAGGTTATATTGACATTCATGCTTTTTATTTTCTTTACGACTATGATATATAAAATGATTGTAAAATACAGAATTAAACCTTCGAGCCGTACCTATTCTAATTGGAATATCAGCTTTATAAAACAGACGGCTTACATAGCGTTCTGGATACAATACAATTACTATTGAATAATTTTCCTTTTTTAGTTTCTGCAATAAATCTCTTTTATAAAGATTATCTTTGAATAATTGGTCATTTTGAACTCTAATGATTTTTCGTATGTGGTCATTATTTTCTATTATCGGCGATGCATAAAGCGACGTAAGAACATCAATATCACATTCAGGATATCTTTTTTTCATGGTTTCAACAAAAGGTAAAGCCAAAATCAGGTCACCCAATTTATCACTCCGGCTGATAAGAATTTTATCACCCTTTTTTATTTCAATTTTTGTTGCCATGTTTTTCTTTTTTAATCAATTCCATCAATTTTGAATATTTAACAAAAACTGCCTTAGCCGATAATACAGATATAACAAATCCGACAGTCCCATCTAATAAACCTAATTTTATAATATAATGTTTTACAAACGCCGCAAATGTTTTTATAAACAATTTCACAACACCTACTTTTGTACCTTTGGAAAATTCCTCTTTGGCACTGATAGTAGTATAGCGATTAAATTTCTCAAAATATTGTTCCAGACTTTCATAGCTGTAATGAAGAAGTTCACCGTTAGTTTTACCGGTTGTTCCCATTACAATAACCCGCTCATGAATTACTTTATCATCAAATCTGCCTTTGGATTTCTTAAACAACCTTAGAATATAATCAGGATACCAACCGCAATGTAATATCCATTGTCCCATAAATTTAGTTTTTCGCTTTAAATAATAACCGTCACAGGCATCTGAATTATTGATAATTTCTTTTATTTCCACCTTCAATTTTTCGGACAATTCTTCATCGGCATCAACCGATAAAATCCATTCACCACAAGCCGCATCAACACCTGAGTTTTTTGCTTTTCCATATCCTTCCCAAATCGGAGAAACAATTTTTGCATTAAAACTTTTAGCAATCTCCACAGTCTTATCAGTAGATTCAGAATCAACCACAATAATTTCATCAACCCATTTCAAAGATTCCAGGCAACGAGTAATATTTTTCTCTTCGTTCTTGGTAATTATTACAGCTGAAATTTTCATCTTTTCCCAACCGACGAAATATTATTGGCAAGTTTCAAGTATTCTTCAAATACCTGATTAACAGTTATGTCATGAATGTTATCATCGTTATCGGAAACAACCGAACCATTTTCCTGACCAAATGGTTTCCAAAGAAGGAAATTTTTCATAAATCGACTATACAGTCCAACCACTTGCACTTTAAATGATCGAGCTATATGTACAAGCGAAGTATCAGGGCTTATCAGAATATCTAAATACTTTATTAGAGCAGTAGCCTGAATAAGTGTAAGATTATCAGGGACCAAAAAAACATTTTCATTAAATTCGGATAATATTTTTTTCCCTCGTTTTCGCTCATTGGGCGTAGTGAAAAGAATGACTTTACTGTTCATCTCCGATTGGACAATACTTCTTACTAAACTAATAGACTTATCAATTCTCCAAATCCTTGTAGGCGAACCGGCGGACAAATTATAACCGACAAGCTTTGAATTATTAGAATCTTTGATTGACCTGATAAATTGCTTAGCTTCGTTATCAGTTTGCTCATCAACATAGGGAGTAGCATAACCGCTAATTTCAGAACTGTTAATATTAAAAGCTTCCAGTAATTTGAGTGTATTTTCAATAATATGACCGGTATTACCCATCCGATGATCATAATTAAAATCATAATACTTTTGATATTTTATTTTACCAACGCCAATACGAGGTTTGCCCTTAGATACAATTTGAGAAATAAACAAAGCCGTAACGGAATCATCACATATCATATCAACTACACAATCATAATTTTCAGAACGCATTTTGCGAAAAGTGTTAATATCTTTGAACAGAGATTTTGTGTATAGAAATATCTTACTGAAACGCTTATCATTTTTAATCAAAGCAATATTTTTAGGAGACCCTAATATTGATATGCCAATATTAGGATAATATTTTTTGAGACCGTCAAAAACAGGGAATGAGATTACCATATCCCCTATTTTCTCCGGACGAAGGAAAAGAACTTTTTTAAGTTTGTTACCATCAAGCGGTTTAAATTCTTTTATCCCAATTTTCAGAAAAATCTTAAACAAACAGAAAAAAGATGCTTTTATTTTATGTTCAAGCGGTTTAAGTTTATCCATTAGTTGTATCTACTTTTGAAAATTGGATCAAATAATTTTCGATGTTGTCAATCATGTTTGACAAATTCAGAAGGCTTCCCCATCTTTTCATGCCTTCTACCCCCATTGCATTCATTTTTTCTCTGTCACTCAAAAGATTAATTATAGCCTTAGATAAATTGGTTGGGTTTTCAGATTGAACGAGTTCTGCGGTTTGATGATTAATAACAACTTCAGGGATACCTCCTACTTCGCTGGCAACAACCGGCAGACCAGCTCGCATTCCTTCTAAAATCGCAATCCCGTAAGGTTCTTCAACTGATGGATGAATCATTATGTCTGCCGCAGTTAATTCGTCACTCAAATTATCAAGCATACCGGTTATGATAAAATGCTTGCTCAAATTCAACTCTGAAATTTTTTCCTCAAGCATTTCCCTGTTAGGCCCATCGCCTAATAATAAAAATTTTATTTCAGGGTAATGCTTAACAATCTCAACCGCCGCTTCAATTAAATAGATATGCCCTTTCTGATTAACAAACCTTCCAGATGTAACCGATATAATTGAATTTTTAGTGATATTATATTTAGTATTTATTCTTTTTCTGCATTCTGCTCGATTTTTGTCACCTTTAAGTTCAGGAATGCCAATTGGAATAACTTTAACAAGTTCAGGTTTAATATATTCAAGCTTTGTAATTTGTTTTTTCAATGCTTCCGATGGAGTCAAGACCCCGTCAATCAATTTTGGAGTCAAAATTTTATGAGACAGGCTGTCTTTTGTAATATCAAGCCCAACTGACCAAATAACTTTAGATGACCCTTCCCAACGAGCGGCAATCCCCCCTAATCTTATATCTTTGGTGAAATTGACAATTACAAATTCAATTTCATTTTTTTTAATAAATGATTTAATACTGCCAATAGTAAATGGATTAAAGTCACCAGAGATATCGAGCGGTAGAAAATTCATGTCA
>JAYEHE010000516.1:0-7140 GCA_034659415.1 Candidatus Zixiibacteriota bacterium
AATGTAAATTATTGTAATTTGTATTTAAAATAATTTACATTACCTAATGAGGGAAAATGAGAAAGAAAAGACTCGATGATATTCTTCTGGAGCAAACTCAGGTAACCGAAGCTCAGATTAAAATTGCTCTAAAACACCAAAAAATATATGGTGGGCGTTTTGGGTCTCTTTTAATGCATCATGGATTTATCAATGAAGAAAATCTGGTAAACGCATTAGCAACTCAATTTGAATGCGAGGGTGTAATACTTTCAAATTTGACTATTCCTGATGATATATTAAATCTAATACCTCCGGATATTGCTACTTCGAGAATGGTAGTCCCGTTTGATTATGACGAAGATGATAATACTGTCTATGTTGCTTGCGAAGAGCCTAACAACCAAAACTTAATTGATGAATTAAAATTCATAATTCCTTATAAGAATTTAAAATTATATGTAGCCGCCGAATTAGCTATTGTAAATATTATCACTATTTTTTATAAGCCTCAACTTGAGAATAATAAAACCCAAAAAAATCCTTATTCCGGAACTTCCAAATTATCTTCCGATTTAATTTGCGATGAATTTGACGACATCTCTGATATCGTTGAAATATCTTCAAAATCAGCTCTTCTTGTAACAGATGATGGTTCTTATACTCCTCTTATAAAAATGTTGCTTGAAGAAGATAACTATAAAGTCATTACAACCAATTCAGCAGATGATGCAATAGATATTATCAAAGATAAAAAATTTGATGTTGTTTTTATTAAAGATACAGTCTCAGGAGATTATCTTGATTTGATTGACAGATTAAGAAAAAATTCTCCAAGCACGTTTGTCCGTTATTTTGAATCTACTACCCAAATTTTACTAAATGAGAAAGATAATGAATCGGAATATAGTTTAATTGAAAGAAATCTGGAAATATTTTTATCACTTCTTTCTATTAAAGACAAAAACAACTTAAACCATAGTGGACGGGTTGGAGAATATGTAAAAAAACTATGCGATATATTAGGATTGCCTCTCAAAGATAAAATGCTTGTTGTTAACGCAGGTTATATTCATGATTTGGCTCGCTTTTATTATCCTTCCCTAAGCAATGAAAACTATAAGAAAGTCATCAAAGAAACGGTGTCACTTCTTACTTCATTCAATTATGATCCGGTTGTAGTTGAAATGATAAGGTCCATGTATATCGACTTGAAGAAAAAATATACAAAAAGATTACCTATCGAAATTCTCGGTGGAAATATTATTACAATTTGTGATCTTTATTGTAAAAATATTACAAACGAACAACAACTGACAGTTGATAGATTTGAAATCCTTAAGCAAAAATTCCAAGACCTCAAAGGACATCTTTTCTTGCCCGAAGTGGCAAAAGCTTTTATGAGATTGATTCAAAAAGAAATGCTGAACAGCAAAGCCATTAACAAATTCAGTCAAATCTTAATTTATTCTAATCTACCCGAAGGTATGTTACCGCTGGAAACACATTTAAACAAAGAACGATTTAGAACTATTACGGTTAATAATATTAATACTTTTATTAAACTTTACAACAGAAGCAACCCAGATATTATTCTTTTGAATCTAACATCTAATAAGGCTGATATTATTGATACTGTAAATATGATGAAAAGTGAAAATATCCATTTCAATGAAATCCCAACTTTGGTACTAACAAATAATGATTTAATCGATCAGATTCAATCTTTGACCAAAGAAGGTATTGAAGATATAATTGAACATCAATTAAATCATGATTTTATTGTAATGAAAATAAAGAAAATTAGAGATCGCACCCAAAATAGAGCCACCAGACAAAAGTCTGTAATCAAAGGTGAATCTTCTACCAAAGGGAATCTGTCTGATTTAAACCTAATAGACTTGTTACAAGCATTAGGACCAAGTCAACGCACCGCTAAAATCAAAGTAGAATCTGCTCACTCCGAAGAAGAACTAACCATTTATCTGCATCATGGTAATATTATTTATGCGGAATTGTCCGGAATTAAGGGTGCCGATGCCGTATATCAGGCATTGGGATGGTCAAACGGAACCTGGTCGGTGGAACAAATCAAAGAAGATAATCTGCCAGAGCCTAACAATGAAATTCCTAATGAATCAATTCTGATGGAAGGTTGTCGGTTAATAGATGAAACAACATTCACAAAAAAAGTGAATGCATAAATTATTATTGTAATTTTTCAAATTTTTTAATTTTGTCTTTTTGACGATCCCTGATAGGTTCTGGAATTTTATCATCATATTTAAAAAATAATTCTACAATTTTATCGATTTCTGATTCGTTTTTAGATTTTTTATACAGAAGATATAAATTGTAATCACATTCAATCAAATTGTAATAATTCCCTGGTTCTTGAGATAACTTTTTTCTCAAATATTTATACTGCTCAATTGCTTTTGGATAATTACCTATATCTAAATAAGATTTAGCTAACGCCCATCGGAATAGTTTTCCATCAGGAAAATATTCAAGAAGCTCTTCACATGTCGTAATAGAAGAATCATATTTTTTTTCATTCATCCAAATCCAGATTAGAGCATTCAATGAAGAATAACAGGAAATTACAGAAGAATCTCTTGCCAGATATAATTCTTCAATACCCTTTTTTTTATCATTACTGAACAAGCCGATTGTTCTTAATAGTCCGGCTTTGACAGATTTCCAATAATGAAAACCACCCAGTCCCATATAAAGGTCATAAAGTTTATATCTTTTCAAACCCTTTTCGTAGTTACCTTTAGCTTTATAAGCTAATTTTAAAGCAGAGAAACCGGAGCCGAATCTGGCTTCGTATAATGAATGATAAATACGAGCATGTCCTCTAAATAGATACATCCATGCGGCAGTAGTATCGTCACAATTTTTTAATTTTTGTTCGGTGAAAATATAAATAGAATCAAGAATTTTCAGAAAATTCTCGCCGTAAATATTTTCTTCTTTGTCAGAACTATTACTAAGCATCATTGATGCTTTCATCATATAGCCACCCGGATCATCAGGTGAATTGTCAGTAAACGAAGTTACTAAAGAATCTGCCTTTGAGAATTTATCATTAAAAAGATAGTTTTCTGTAAGAAGAAAAAACCCTCTTTTCTCATCAGTAAGATAGTCAGCTTTAGATATTTGCAAACAAAATATCAAAATGATTGGAAACAGATAAAAAAACCTGGAATATTTCTTCATTCTGATAACTTATCTAAATTTTCGTTAAAGGTAAATCAAAAAATTATAAGATTGAATAGTTCGGCATAAAATTAATTTTTCTACCACAGATTTGTGGTTTTATAAATATTATGGAATCTCAAATTTTCTTAAAGGAGTTATTTCAGCTAAAGAAATAGCAATTAAATAGTTTCATTTTTTATTAATCTGATTGAGAATCTATCTCGTCAATCTTTGTCATAATACGATTTTTTAAATCGCCAAGACTGACATGAGGATTATCGTTTTTCAATTTGCTTTCTATAAAGTCATTAACATTATTTTCCAGTTTAAACGTTTTAAAACAGTCTTTACATTTGGAGAGATGTTCTTTTATTTCTTTTTCATCAATGTCAGAGACTTCTTTGTCAATGTAATCGTATAAAAGTTCGAGTGCTTCTTGGCAATTCATTATTTCAAACCCTTGATGTAACCGTTTTTAACAGCATAATCGTATAATTCTTTTTGCAACAATTTTCTCCCTCGGTGTAATCTTGATTTTACTGTTCCAAGCTGTAAGTCAGCAATTTCAGCAATTTCCTGATATGAAAAACCCTCTAAAAAAGAAAGAACAATTACTATCCTAAAATCATCGGGAAGATTTTCAATAGCTTTTTTGACATCGTCATCAAAAACTTTAGCAAATAACTGTTTCTCTGGGTCCTCCATATTTACATCGGACGCCAACTGACCCATAAGGAAGTTGTCATCTATTTCATCGACATTAACTGCCACAGGCGATCTCGATTTTGAACGATACTCATTGATAAAGATGTTGGTCATAATCTTAAATAACCACGCACGACAATTTGACCCCTGTTCAAATTTATCCCAAAATCGATAGGCTTTTACTATTGCTTCCTGAACCAAATCCTCGGCATCTTTATCATTTTTTGTCATCCGAAGAGCAGTTCTAAGTAAAGCATCCATATGAGGCAGAGCTTCTTTTTCGAAACTTTTTCGTTTCGCCTGTATCGTTTCTTTTTCGAGAGCCATATTCAGTTTTTCCATCCTCTCAAATCTGAATAAGACAATCGGTTATCTATTAAAACAAACATCATGGTAACTCCGAAAGTTCCCCTATCTGAAAATTATTGAAAATACATTAAACTTGTTAATTTTCTAAGTTATATTATACCAATATCTTGACAATTAATTCTAATAAAAGATAGCTAAACTGGTATTAGATAACAAGCAAAAATTATTTTGGGGGTATTTTACTCTTGACTTGGTAAAATTTCTATTGATAATCAGATAATCTTTGATTACTTTGTAATTAACTTAACTAAACAAATTTCAAAGGTTTTTTATGTTAACTCAATATATCAAACTCCTCGTATTAGCCTCACTATTTTGCATCTTGACCAGTACAATGATTAATGCTCAAGTAATGAAGAACTATGAAATAAAAAAATCGTTTATCAAAGATGAAATAATTGAGGATATTGAATTCATCTTAAATGCCGTTAAAGATGTCCATCCAAATCCTTTTCATAGCATTTCAAAAGAAGAATTGATCCAATTAAAAGATAGCGTCATCAATTCTTTACCGGATACTTTAACCAGATTTGAAGCATTTTTAGCATTCCGATTAGTAACAGCCGCATATCAAGAAGGACATACAAACGTTAATATGTATGTTGTGGACAAATATATATGGCAATTAAAGGATATTTTTCCAATAAAACTCGACAGATATTTTGAAGATAAATTTCGAGTTGAAAAAAATGCTTATAGTGAGTTTGATATTGAAACAGGAGATTTAATATTATCAATAAATGGAATATCCGCTAAAGAAATACATGATGCTACTGTTAGATACTATGGGAATATTCCATCATATAGCATTAATTCGATTATTAGCTATTTTCCATTTTGGTTAAAGATGGTCAATATATCACCTCCTTTTACGATAGATTATTTGAGAGATGGAATCAGGAGACAAGAATTAATAACTGGTATAGACTATATATATTATGATACGACTTATCAGAACGACCATGCAAATTATTCAAATTACAGTTATCAGGTCTTAGAAAACAATATTGCATACATTGATTTTTCTGCATTTGTAGATCTTGCTAAATTCAAAGTCTTTGTAAAAGAAACATTTCAAGATATCAAAAACCGGAATATTGATGGCTTAATAATTGATATTAGAAATAATGGAGGTGGAAACTCAGATCTTGGTTATGAATTGATAGACCATTTTACAATAAAATCATACGATTTATTTGGAGACACACAATGGAAAGTGAGTAAACGTTACAAAGATTTAATAATTGAAATTGATAAAATCGCACCAGGTAAATTTTTTGATATGAGCGAATTCCATGAATATTTTCAAACAAAAGATGATACAATACTATATATATCTGCCTCAGATACCTTACATCAGCCGGGTCCAAATAATCTGAGATTTTTCGGACCTGTTTGTGTGCTTATTGGTCCAAAGGTTTTTTCCAGCGCCGATGCATTTACTGATGCCATTAAAACTTTCCAATTATGTACTTTAATTGGAGAGCCGCTTGAAGTTCCTGCAAATAATTATGGGGATATTTGTAAATTCCTACTTCCCAATACAAAGTTTAAATTTGATACTTCTGTTAAATATTTTCTCCGATTAAATGGCAATAAGAATGATAATACTCCAATACAACCAGATATCCATATATCCCAAACGAGCAAGGACACTAAAGCTGGTTTGGATACTGTTATTGAGTATGCAAAACAATGGATTCGAGACCAATTAGATTAATAGCTATCGTAGTCAATTACTGTTTGTACGACTGGATGACGCACCCCAAGGGGTGCGCTACCTTATCTAATGATCCTACCGAGTGGAAAATTATATATTTTAATGACTCAAATAATTTTCATATTTACGATAACAACCCTTTACCATAAACTGGAGAGAATAAGATGAAATTTTACAAAGTTTTATTTTATATATTTATCACGATTATCATGTGTAAGACTACATTTTCGGAAGATAATATTTTTAACAACGACTATTTTAACTCAATAAACTCAGCAGATAATGCTATCAAAACAGCCTTAAAATTTACTGGGTTTGAAAATTATAACAAGATAGATATCGATCATCTTAAAGAGATGACTACCATAACAAAATTTATTGATTCAACAACACCGTTTCTATCAGAACAAATGAATGGTCGTAGAGTATGGAAAATTTCTTTAAAAGATATCTATTTAAAACCAGAAGAACAAATTGGAAAAAACAATTATAATTCAAGAGATTTTGAAATCTTTATTGATTCTGCAACAGGTCAGTTTTTGGAAATGAGATCGTTTGATGCAAATATTGATCAATTTATGTATCCGGAAATCCCTTCAAAAATTGCAAACGAACAAATGAATTTATTCCAAGAAAAATATTTGGGAATTCCAAAAGTTTACCCTAAAATCAATTTTCTGAGTGCACTAAAAGCAGTAAAAAATAATGTAGAATTAACAAAATTAATGGTTGTAAAATATATTATATACTCTATTAGAGAAGAACCTTCTATAAATGCTTGGATTATCCATCTTCATGGTATCCCCGAAAATTCTATTGGTATTACACATAAAAGATATGTTGTGGATGCAGATAACGGAATTGAAATCCATTCAGTTAATTGGCCATCACCTACAAAAGAATACTTAAAAAAGATAGGTTGGGATAAAAACAAATAAGAAGATTAATATTTCAATCCTAACCGGGTTGTCTGGGTGGCGCACCGCTTGGGGATTGTTGAAAAACCCCGATCATGTTCCGCCATGGCGGACGAGGAGTGAAACGACGAAGCAATCTCATATAAAGAGAGATTGCTTCACTTCGTTCGCAATGACAGAGTTGAACGGTTTAGATTGCTTTGCTCGCCTGCGGCGGACTCGTCCGCCATGGTTGATAAATAT
>JAYEHE010000517.1:0-4951 GCA_034659415.1 Candidatus Zixiibacteriota bacterium
GTTGTTCGCAAGAGAGACAATTATAAAAATAATTGGAAAATTTCTTTATGCTTTAATGTATCGCAAAAAGAAAATTATATCCTTTCGCAGTTTAAGAAACATTTAAAATGCGGAACCCTGCGAAAAAGACCTGATGGAGTTTATTATTATGAAGTTAATAATTTTAATTCTATTTGGGGAAATATATTGCCATTCTTTAAGAAATTTAACTTCTTATCACAAAATAAGAAATATCAGTTTTCACAATTTGTGAAAGCTGCAAAAATAATTAAAGAAAATAAACATTTAACAAAGCAAGGTTTTGATGAAATTATTTCCATAAGAAGGAAAATGAACAGAGGCGGAAAAAGAGTAAATCTTTGTTAAAAAGAGATCCTCAGAGACTATATGTCAGATTCACTTAAAATATAAGTGAAAAGATATAGTCCGAACTTTGGTGAAAGCCAAAGAGCATAGCAGAAATGCCTATGCCGTTCTAATTTTAGAACAGTAACAAATTGAACGGTCCTAAGGTAGCGAAATTCCTTGTCGGCTAATTACCGACCTGCACGAATGGCGCAACGACTTGGGTACTGTCTCAACGAAGAACTCGGCGAAATTGCAAGACGAGTAAAGATGCTCGTTAATCATAGTCGGACGAAAAGACCCCGTGAAGCTTTACTACAGCTTGACATTGGGTTATGGCTATACATGTTCAGTAATAGGTGGGAGTCTTCGGACGCCAGTGAGATACCACCCTTGTGTATTTATAATCCTAACCTTAGGCCTTGAATCAGGTCGAGGGACAGTGTCTGGTGGGTAGTTTGTCTGGGGCGGATGCCTCCCAAAGAGTAACGGAGGCGTTTACAAAGGTTGGCTATCCCGGAATGGAAACCCGGGAGATAGTGTAAAGGCATAAGCCAGCTTTACTGCAAGACCTACAAGTCGAGCAGTTGCGAAAGCAGAACTTAGTGATCCGACCGTCCAATATAGGATGGCGGAAGCTCATCGGATAAAAGCTACTCCGGGGATAACAGGCTAGTCACGCCCAAGCGTCCACAGCGACGGCGTGGTTCGGCACCTCGATGTCGGCTCGTCGCATCCTGGGGGTGAAGAAGCTCCCAAGGGTTGGGCTGTTCGCCCATTAAAGCGGCACGCGAGCTGGGTTCAGACCGTCGTAAGACAGGTCGGTCTCCTATCCACTATGGTCGTAGAAACTTGAGAAGGCCGTTCCCTAGTACGAGAGGACCGGGAATGACGAAGCTCTAGTGTACCAGCTGTTCCACCAGGGGCATTGCTGGGTAGCTACCTTCGGTTTGGATAAGCGCTGAAAGCATATAAGCGCGAAGCCGTCTTCAAGATTAGGTTTCATAGAGTCGCGGGAGACTACCGCGTTGATAGGCTCTAGGTGTAAGCACAGTAATGTGTTCAGCCAAGGAGTACTAATAACTCATTTGATTTTTCCACATTTTTGGTTTCAAACCCCTTTGCCCCTTTGGGGCATATCCCCTTGGTAAGGGGAGATGGCCAATCGGCCGGAGGGGTGATTAAAGACATCATTATTCTGGTGGTTTTAGCGAAGGGGTCACACCTGTTTCCATCTCGAACACAGAAGTTAAGCCCTTCAGCGCCGATGGTACTTGGGTTTTAACCCTGGAAGAGTAGGCCACCGCCAGAATAATGGTGTTTTTTATTGAAAAAATAGTTTAAAATATAAAAATTGGGATCCAAAAAAACCGTTTTTTACAAAAAAACGGTTTTTCGTTTTGAAAAATTTTTTAGATTACCAAAATAAATTTAAAATATACCTACGGTCAATGTGATCATGGCCAAACCACCGAAAAACATTGCTAATAATATCATCCAAAAAATAATATTGTAAGCTTTAGATTTTTCCATAAATTTAATAATTATTTTTTATAAAGCAAAGTTATTAACTGTTTATATTATAACATATTTTATAATAATTTAAAATTAAATTAATCAATAATCAATAATTTGCCTAAAAATCGGTAAAATGATACATTATAAACAGATAGAAAATAATTATTTAGTAAAAATTTTATGAATAATATTAAAAAAATAAAAAAAGCAAATGAATTTACCCACAACATGATCAAAGAAATTTTTGAACAACCGGCCGTGATTGAAAAATTAATCGCCGAGCATGTTAACTTAAGACAAAAAAAAGTTATTTTTAAAGAATTTGGCATATTGGCAAAAAAGATAAAAAAAATAAATAGAATTTTATTTTTAGCTTGCGGAAGCTCTTATCATGCCGGGATAATTGGAAAATATATGTTAGAAGAATATGCCGGTTTAGCCAGTGAGGTCGAGTTTGCCGATGAATTTATTTCTAGAAAAATCAAGCTTGATAATAAAACGCTAGTTATAGTTATTAGCCAATCAGGAGCAACAAAGGATGATATAAAAGCCGTAAAAAAAGCAAAAAAACAGAAAGCCTTGGTAATAAGCATAACCAATAAGGTTAATTCCAAGCTTGATAACATAGATGATATTACTATTTACAATTTAGCCGGAGAAGAAAAAGCTCTGGCTGCCACCAAGACTTTTACGTCGCAAATTGTTTTAATGGCTTTTTTGACAATATATATTGGACAAAGTTTGCGCAAAATCAGCCCTGTTACCCGCGGTCGGTTGATTAGAGAGATTACAAGACTGCCGGATAAGATCAATAAAATCTTGAAACAAAATATAAATTTCCAGATCATTGCCAATAAGTATTATAAATTAAATAATTTATTAATTTTAGGTAAAAATTATCAATATCCAATTGCCATGGAAGCCGCGCTTAAGTTTAAAGAAACAACATACATACACGCGGAAGGTTTTGCGGCTGGTGAATTTGCGCATGGACCTTTAGCAATAAGCGGCAGAAAGCATCTTTGCATGGTTTTTGCCCCGATTGATAGTAATTACAAAGAAACAAAGCAGTTGATTAAGAAATTAAAGTCTTTAAAAATAAAAATTATCGCGCTTACGAATCAGGGGAACAGGCAGTTGATTAGATACACAGATAGAGCAATCTATGTTCCGAAGACTTTAAATTTATTTACTCCAATAATCTCCATTGTTCCGATTCAGCTGCTCGTTTATCATGTAGCCGTGCTTAAAGGCATAAATCCGGATAAGTCAAGAAATTTAAAAAAGTTTGTTGAGTAATATCCCTGCCATTAGATCTTATTTTTGTAAAATAATAATAAAAATTTTTAATTTTGTAATTTTTAAATAAAATATAAAAAATAATTTTTAAACTCACTCTATATTGTTTTGAATATAAAAATTAAAATTTATTTAAAAATTAAAATTTATTTATGAGGCAGATTGCGGATTTACATATTCATTCAAGATTTTCGCGGGCGTGCTCCAAGGAGTTGACGCTGGCTAATATTGATAAGACTTGCCGGACTAAAGGCGTGGATATAATCGCGACCGGGGATTTCACTTTTCCGGATTGGTTTTCGGGAATTAAAAATGAATTAGAAGAAATAGATAATTCGGGATTATATAAATTAAAAGCGGCCTCGGATGATAAGCTGAAATTTTTATTATCAACCGAGCTGGCTTTGATTTATAAAAAATATGACAAGTGCCGGCGGATACATATTGTCGTACACGCGCCGAATATTGAGGCTGTTCAAGAGTTAAATAATTATTTAGATAAAAAATATAATATTAGAAGCGATGGGCGGCCGATTCTAGGAATGGGTGCGGAAGAATTATGCAAATTGTGTTTTTCGATTCATCCAAAATTTTTAATATATCCGGCGCATATTTGGACGCCATGGTTCGCAGTGTTTGGTTCTAAGTCCGGCTTTGATAAAATGGAAGAATGCTTTGGAAAATATACTAAAAATATTTATGCTTATGAAACCGGTCTTTCCAGTGATCCGGAAATGAATTGGCGCTTGTCGGCTTTGGATAAATTAACCCTGCTTTCCAATTCGGACGCGCACAGTCTGCCGAATATTGCCCGCGAGGCGAATGTGTTTGAATTGCAAAAAATTTCTTATGATGAAATTTATAATGTGGTTAAAAACGTAGAGAGGCCCAAATTGGGCGTCTCTACGGATAAAAATAAATCATTTTTAGATTATACGATTGAATTTTATCCGGAAGAAGGCATGTATCATTTGGACGGGCATCGGGCTTGTGGCGCGCGGTTTACGCCCGAAGAGACCAAAAAGCATAAAGGCATTTGCCCGGTTTGCAAAAAACCCTTGGTAATCGGCGTAATGTATCGGGTGGATGAATTAGCTGACCGACCGCTTGGTTTTAAACCCAATAATGCCCATGGTTATAAGAAATTAGTTGAACTGGATAAGATTATTGCCGAGGCACTGGATATGAAAAGCCGGACATCAAAGAGGGTGCAGGCTGAATATCAAAATATAATCCGACAGGCCGGGACTGAGATGACGGTATTGCTTGATTTGCCCTTGGGCGATCTGTTTAAGATGACATTGCCAAGCGTGGTTGAGGGAGTAAAACGCGTGCGTGAAGGCAATCTACACGTTGAACCGGGCTTTGACGGGCAGTATGGAATGGTGAATATTTTTAATGATGAAGAAAAGGCAGAAAATAAGCAGGGGAAGTTATTTTAAAATAAGGCCGGCTAAAGCCGGGTAGAATTTATATAATTTTTATAATTAATTTTGCTACGTAGCAAAGTATTATGAATAAAAAATATATACGAAAAGTTACCCGGGTCGGCAAACGGAGTTTATTTATTAACATTCCGGCAGAAATTGTTGATGAGTTAGGCATTAGAGAAAGGCAAAAGCTGGAAATTAAAAGAAGCGGGAAAACAATCGTGATTAAGGATTGGAAGAAATAGAAAACAATATAAAAAATAGCATGAAAAATATGCTGTTTTTTATTATTGCAAAAAAATAGCTTGATTTATTGTTAAAGAAATTAGGCAGAATTGAAATAGAGTTTAAAATTGATA
>JAYEHE010000517.1:4961-7124 GCA_034659415.1 Candidatus Zixiibacteriota bacterium
CGACTTAATTTTAATTTGCTATACTTTTAAATGGAGGATTGGGAGTAAGATTTTAAATAATAATTTATTTAATATTAGCGAAATAATATGAAAAGGGCTTGACAAAATATTGAAGGTGTGATAAAGTGTAAAATCGTTTGAAAAATTTACAAATACAAAAGACCGTCTTAAGCGGGTCAGGCACGACAAGCATGGGGATTTTCTCACCCGGGTTTTCGGGCTTTATCTAGTTTCTTGAATTATTAAACAGTCCGTTATGGAGACCGCGGCCAAAAGTAAAACGAAAAGTCTTGGTTTTACTTATCCGCAAAAAGATTGATACAGGAAATTAGATTTAGCTCGAAAATGCCAGGTGAAAATTTCTTGCCTACCCGCTTAAGGCGGTCTTTTTTTATCTAAAAATGCGAATCTACGAATTGCATGCAAATATAGCAAATTGCTAATTATGCGAATTAACTTTTAAAATGAATTCGCGTTATTCGAATTTGCGGTATTTGTATAAATTCGCGGATTCGCATTATATTAATTTTTTTCTTCAACTTTTTCTTCCGTGCTTGTAGCGGTTTTATTTTCGGATAATTCCTCTACCCCCAAGAGGCAGACTTCGCGCCAGGGGACGTAGTGGGAGCGAAAGCGTTTTTCAATAATTAAATCTTCTTCGGCTATTTTTTCTTCGTCTTTTAACTCGGCTGGCGGATTGGCCGGCGAATATATGACAATATAATCAAAATAGGCATCGGCGCCATTATGAGCATGTTCGGTGCATTTTTTTTCTCCCGGCCCCAGATCAAGCGTTTCAATAATTTTTGTCGGGCCGGGCCGAACGATATTGGTGATTATCGGATAGGTGCGCGTAGCCGTGCGTCCGTCTAAGGTTCCCCAAAAATCAAAAAATAAATTATTGCCTTCAATTCGGGATTGAATTAGCACGGAATTGCCAGTATCATTAATAAATTTTAAGTCCGGCCAAGGATCATAGATAGTCGCGTCGGTTCCAGCTGGTTCGTAATAAAAAACGCGGTATGAATGGTTTCGGCGCATGGTAATCGGCAGACCGGTACCAAGCGCGGCGCGAAACATAGTTGTGCCAATTTGGCATAAACCGCCGCCGTATTCCGGTACGGTTTTATTGTCTTTGATAACCAGCTCCGGCAAATATCCGGCTTCTTTATCAATATCGCCTAGCGCGGTCATCAGCGAGAATTCTTCATCCGGCTTGATTATTATGCCGTTCAAAGTGCTGGCGCCGATAGCGATATTGTAGCGCCGATTTTGCGGAGAACCGGAAAAATTAGATTCACCGGTACCGATGATTTCTTTTATCCCCAGATTATTTATGTTCTCGGTAGTCAGGTTGCTTTTTAAAGCGCTCACAGACAGTTTAATCTCGTTGTTATTATTTGCCAGTAATTCGTAAGCAATTTTTTGCAAGCTGGCAGTTAAATTCAATTCCAGCCCGTCTTGAGAGGCTTGAAATTCAACCACCCTGCCGTCTTTAATTTCAAATTTTGCGTCTTTGGCTTCTTGGTTGATATCAGAAGAAATATTTTCTTGTAGATAATTTTTTACTGCGTCGCGGTCTAATCCGATTATTATTTTGCCATTTTCATTATTTGATTTATTGAATTGTAAAGTAAGCCAGGCTGCCAGGCCGTCTCTTTTTATGTACCATTTGCTGTTTTGACAATAAAGCGTTAAGGGCGCTTGTTTCAATATTCGGTTAGCTTTGGCTTGAATATTTAAGCAATCTTTTTTATAAATTTTAGGATAAACTATTTTTGAAGATAAATTGATCGGCGTTGCGTCAAGCCGAGATAATTTTTCTTTTAAAATACGCAAGGCTTTGTCATATTCAATGATTTGGCCGGTTATTTCATTTTCAACCGAAAAAATGATGTAAGGCGGGGAATAGCTCGTAGTGTAAACCAGCTTGGCGTCTCGCGGAGAAATATAATAATCGGAAAAATTGTTTTCTAAAATTTCAACAATTTCTTTGTCGTTTAGAGTAAAAATAGCCGAATAATTTTTTTTAAATAATAAAGCGTTTATTTTATCATTTAGATTATATAAAAAATTTTTATTCCGGCCAAAAGCGAATATTTGCTCAAGTATTTTTTCCGCGTCAAAATTTATTAATTGATAAGCAAAGTCGCTTTCGACAGA
>JAYEHE010000518.1:0-1547 GCA_034659415.1 Candidatus Zixiibacteriota bacterium
CGAATTACGAGGTTTTCTTTGCCCTGGCAGTTTGTAAGCTGGTTACAAAAATAGATATTAACTGATTGTTTTCATCAAGTAATGATTCTAGTTTTGATGATGGTTCAATGAACTTTGCTCTTTTAATCATTTTTAACCACACAAGAGTTTCTCGTAGTTCCTTTAGAGCAACCTTCATCTTGTGGATAAAATCAGCTCGTGACTCTGCACTTTGAGCTTCACCATAATTAGGTGCAGGAGATGTACCGCTTCGAATAAGTTGTCCGGCAATATGGTTGCCAGCTTTATCCTTTGGTAATGATCCAGCCACAGTAATGACTCGTACCGCGAAATCAATTAAACGATCTTCTAAATCAAATTTTTTCTTTTCCTTCATCAATCGATATTCCTTGTTCGACATTCGATATTCAATTTCAATTGCTAAATTACCACAAGATATACATTCTTAATTTGTCACTTTTTTGTATTGCACCAGATTCCTTCTGTATGCCATAAACAATTGGTCGTGTGCAATTTGAGTTGCCCGTCTTCATTCGACAATTTTGTCGGATAAAGACGGGCTTTGTCGTTTTAAGGAGGGATTGTTTTTTTGTTTATGTGTTGTAACTACTTGAAATGATAAGTGATATATTTTTTAGGCCGCTTGGCACAGTTCATGTAATAGTATTCCCAACAATCATGAAATTCAAACAATCAACCAAACAGCACAGTTTAAAAAGGAGATCGACATGAAAAAGAGTATCACAACTATTTGTACAGCATTATTAATATTGGTCTTAAGCACAGGAATAGCTCTGGCCAGAAATGGTAAGCTGGGAAATTTCTCGGGGAATAATGGCGGGGGCGGCGGCGCAGGTATCTCTTCTCTACCTTACGAAGAACTTTCAGCAGTCGAAATAGATGCCTTGACCTATATGGTCGAAGAGGAAAAAGTCGCCCGCGATGTCTATAACGTCCTTTATGAAACCTGGGACATCCCGGTTTTTGCCAATATCGCGAATGCCGAGCAGAGACATATGGATGCAGTCATTGCCCTGCTTGATAAATATGGCCTGGAAAATCCGACAGCCAACCTTGACGCTGGCAATTTTGACAATCCAGATCTTCAGACACTCTACAATAATCTTATTACCGCCGGCCAGGTGAACGAAGAGGAAGCTCTGCTCGTTGGCGCGACCATTGAAGATGTTGACATTTTCGACCTGATCCATGAATTGACGGTGGTTGACAACGAAGATATCACCAGAGTTTTCGAAAATCTGCTTAAAGGTTCAGAAAATCATCTTCGGGCATTTTGCTCCCTGCTCACCATGTACGGTTACGATCCTTATGTGGCCCAATTTCTTACGCAAACAGAGATCGATGAAATCCTTGCCGCCACCCAAACTAAAGGCAGAAGAAGCTCTTTGAATACCGGTTTTGCAACTCCTCAAGACCGCATGCTCGACGCCGATGGTGATGGAATTTGTGATTTTCTCCAACAATAATTTGACAATGCCACTCTCGGTGAAATAAGGAAACAAAATGATAAACACCCGTAAATATGC
>JAYEHE010000519.1:0-7092 GCA_034659415.1 Candidatus Zixiibacteriota bacterium
TTCACACATAGGGAATATTTTCATCGAAGTAAATGGGCGGTCATAGGGGATGCTATCAATAATAGTATAACGAGGACCACAATTGGTGCAATTGATAAACGGGTACTGATATCGCCTGTCATCAGGGTTGAATAACTCTTCAAGACATTTATCACAAGTAGCAATATCGGGAGATATTAAAGTATTAGCAGTTTCAACAGCTTGACTGGTTTTAATTTCAAAATTTTTGTCATTTTTGATTTTAATATCTTCAATATTTATAATATCTATTTTAGCCAGAGGAGGAAGGTCTGATTCAAGTAATTTTTCAAAAATTTCAATATTATCAGACAACCCTTCAATTTCAATAATAACCCCCTGTGAATCATTATTTACAAAGCCGGCTAACTTATTCTCATTGGCAATACGATAAATAAACGGTCTAAAACCAACACCCTGAACGATTCCATTGATATAGAGTTTTCTGCGGATTATTTTATCTGTACCGTGAAGATTTGACATTATTCTAAAATTGTTTTTTTGTCCTCTATAATTTGCTCAAGAAATTTATACCAGTTCTCAAGCCCTTCTTTTGTTCTGCAAGAGGTATCAATGATTTGTAAATTTCCATTTATATTTAAAGCATTTTCTTTAACTTTGCTTAATTCAAAATTAGACATACCCAACAGGTCAATTTTATTTATGACCATGACCGATGAGCGTCGGAACATTGCCGGATATTTTGACGGTTTATCGTCTCCTTCAGTAGTGCTGATTAAAACCACTTTCATGTCTTCGCCAAGATCATAACTTGAAGGGCAAACCAGATTCCCAACATTTTCAATAATTAATAAATCAATTTCATTGATATCAATATTTTCAAAAACTTTATTTATCATTTTGGCATCAAGGTGGCATGCTCCTCCGGTTATTATTGGTCTGATAATTTTACCACCGGAATCTGAAAGGCGAACAGCATCGTTTTCGGTCTGCACATCTCCAACAATTATTGCAATTTTGATTTTATCTTTAAAATGTTTTAGTGTATGTTCTAACAAACTGGTTTTACCTGACCCGGGGGAACTTACCAGATTAAGGCAGGGGATTTTATGTTCTTTTAATGCCTCTCTTATTTGAGCGGCAAATTTATCATTCTCTGATAATACTTTCTGTTTTATATTTACTCTTTCTGGCATTTTAAAACTATCCTTAAATTATTTGTCATCATATTCTAAATCAATGTAAACAATGTCAAGTTCGTTCCCTGATTTAATTTCCAAATCACGTCCACCGCAATCAGGACATATAAATAAAAATCGGTTAACTTCATGTTTTTTTTGGCAGTCTTTGCATAAGCAAACTAATGGGATATTTTCAATATTCAATTTTGCATTTTCCAAAATCGTACCGGGAATAATTGCCTGAAAACCAAATTCTAAAGCATCATTGACAATATCAGTTAGTTCACCAATTTTTAAACCAATTCTGTAAACTTCTGTTGCGTTTCGTTTGTTAGCTTCCTTTATGACTGTTTTAACAATTGATTCGGCGATTGATAATTCATGCATGTCCAGTCTCGCTTTAAAGAAGTATATTTCTGTGAAAGAATAGCTTAATAAATTGCATAATGCAATATGAAATAAGAATTGAATTGAAATAGTTAAAAAAAACAAATAAGACAACGTAGATGAAATTTAAGATATTTATCACAAAAGCGGACTAACTCAATTCGCCTATAAGTGCTTGTTGTGCAATAAGGTAAGTCTATCGTCATGTTTGATTTATTCAGAGTCCATAAAAATCAAGAATATTGTATAAACAGTTGAAACAAAATAATATTAATTTATATTCTATATTCTAATAGATATAAAATTTGAAAAAAATAAGGATAAATAATGGAAGATCTTTTCAGAAAATTATTGATAAATATTGGCGAGGATGTTAATCGAGAGGGTTTATTAAAAACACCTCAACGAGCCGCAAAAGCTTATGAATTTTTGACCAAAGGATATCGGGAAGACGTAGATAAGATAATAAATAATGCAATTTTTGAATCTGATACCAGTGAAATGGTTGTAGTGAAAAACATTGAGCTTTATTCGATGTGTGAGCATCATTTATTGCCATTTATAGGTAAATGTCATGTTGCGTATATCCCTAATGGCAAAGTAATAGGTTTATCTAAAATAGCCCGTATTGTTGAAGTTTTTGCACGTCGTTTACAGATTCAGGAAAATTTGACGCATGAAATTGCTGGTACAATCCAGAAATATACAGATGCTGTTGGAGTTGGGGTTGTTATTGAAGCTCAGCATCTCTGTATGATGATGCGGGGTGTGGAAAAACAAAATTCCGTAATGACCACTTCTTGTATTTTGGGTGAGATGCATGATGATCCATCTACCAGAGCGGAGTTCTTCAGCCTTATTAAATAAAATATGTTATTAACTGTAAGCAAAAAATTTGAGTTTTCAGCGTCCCATCGGTATTTCTATACGGAAAAATCAAAAGAAGAAAATTTTGATTTATTCGGAGTTGAATCACTTGGGGGTTACGGACACGGACATAATTATGTAATCAATTTTATTTTTTCTGGTGAAATTGACAAAAAAACAGGGATGCTTATCAATATCACTGATATTAAAAACAGAATTCTCCCAATGCTTGAAGAAAAATTTGACCATAAATATCTGAATATTGACAATTCTGACTTTATAATTGATTTGCCAACTCCTGAAAATATTGGGACATCTCTTTTAAATAATGCTGATGAATTATTTGGTGATTTAAGTGCCTCTCTTTATGCTTGTTCTATTGATGAGTCTAATCAGACATCTGCTTATGTTAAAACCTCAGGTGAAGTTGAACGGATTTTAAAATTTGATTTTTCTTCTGCACGCAGGACTTATTCTCCGTTTATAAGCGACCAAGAAAACCTGAAATTATTTGGAGAAGCGTCATCAGTTACTGGTCATGGGCATCATTACCGAGTTTTAGTTCATCTTGCAAGTGATAATTTAACTCATGGGATGGTGATTCCAGATATCATCTCAGAGCCGGTGATAAAAATGTTATTCGATGAGTTAGATCATAAGAATTTTAACGAAGAAGTTGCATGGTTTAAAAATAAACCGGTTACAACCGAGACATTAACCCGTATTGTTTTTGAAAAATTATCAGAGAAATTACCAGTAAGTAAAATTCGTATTAACGAAAATGATAATTTTTTTATTGAATATGACAATCAACATCATTTTAAAATAGGTGTTAAGCAATCATTTTTTGCGGCTCACAGGTTGCATAGTGATAATTTCTCTGATTCTGAGAATGTAAGAATTTATGATAAATGCAATAATTTAGCCGGACATGGCCATCAATATATTTTGGAAACAATAATTGATGACAAACTTGATGAAAAATCAGGGACGATTGCTAATCTTACAGAATTAAATGAAAAAGTAAATTCAATCATTAGCGAGTGGAATTATAAACATTTGGATTTGGAAACGAACGATTTTAAATCAATAATTTCTACTGGAGAAAATATTATTACTATTTTATGGGAGAAATTAAGTAATGTCTTTTCTTCCAAACTATATTCGCTTAAGCTCTGGGAAACGCCTAATAACGTATTTAAATTAGAGAGAAAATAATAAGGAAATTAGTTTGAAAGGATTTGTAATAACAGGTGCCAGTCGGGGAATAGGCAGGGCAATAGCAATAAAATTAGCAGATAAGGGAGATAAAATATTTTTGCACGGCAGAGATAAAAAGATGCTACAAGAGACTTCAGAAAAAATTCCTGATTGCGAAACAGAGTTGATATTTTCGGATTTATCGAGTCCTGAGGGGGCTGATACAATTTTAAAAGCAGTCGGAAAGGCAAAAATTTCGGCTCTTGTGAACAATGCCGGATTAGCGATTGTAAAACCATTTGAGGAATTAACTCTGGATGATTGGAATTTGACTTTTAATGTCAATGTAACTGTTCCGTTTTTGCTCTGTAAGGGGTTGGTGAAAAATATGTCTGAAGGTAGTTCTATTGTGAATATTCTGTCGATTGCATCAAAGAATGCTTTTACAGAATGGAGCAGTTACTGTATGAGTAAATTTGCTTTTGATGGATTTGCGAAAACTATAAGAGAAGAATTAAGAGAGCGAAAAATCAGAGTGATTAATATTTACCCCGGTCCCACTGATACTGATATTTGGGAGAATGTCCCGGGTAATTGGGATAGGAGCTCAATGATGTCTCCTGAAGTTATTGCTGACGCTGTTAAAAGAACACTTGAACAACCGCCTAATACAGAATCAGAAGATATTACAATGTTTAATAATCGATAAGATTATTAACTTAGCAGGTTTTTGTAAACTCTTTCAATAATTTTTATGGCAAATTCAGTTTCTTCTATTGTCCCAGAATTAATTCTGACTCCGTTTGGAATTCCGAACGAATTTACATGCCTTAAAATTAACCCAAGATTCATGCACTCAAGATTAAATTGTCCGGCGATTTTTTCATCGGGAAAAATTAACATATAAAAATTTGCTCTGGTGTCTGTGTATGGAATATTGAGTTTATCAAAGCAGTTTTTTAGCATTGCTAAAGATTTTTTATTAGTTTCTAAAGTTTTTGCAAGAAACTCATCATCGCTTAAAGCGGCAGTGGCGGCTTCTTGTGCAGGGAGATTTGGCTCAAACGGAAGACGAACTTTATAAAGAACATCAATTAAATATTTGGGTCCAATAGCAAAACCGATACGAATACCCCCAAGACCATAAATTTTGGAAAGAGTGCGGAGAACAATCATATTGTCAAATTCATAAGTAACCCCATCAGGATAATCAGGGTCAGAACCAGCGTATGAATAATAGGCTTCATCAAGTATTACCAGAATATCTTTCGGTATTGATTTCATTAATTTATCGAACTCAGGTTTTTTAAAAATTACTCCGGTAGGATTATTCGGATTAGCCAGATAAATTATTTTTGTCTCGGGAGTAATAGCTTTTTTGATTGCATTCAAATCATAACCGTAATTTTTTAGCGGGACCAGTTTTAAGTTTCTTCCCAATTTTTTAGCGTTTACATATATGCCTATAAAGGTACCTTCGGAAGTAACAATTTCGTCCCCTTCGTTAGAGAAAGAGATTATGACATCGGCTAACAAAGAATCGGTGCCATGTCCGCAAATAATACTTGTTCGACGTAGATTGTATTTTTGGGCAATAGCTTTTACCAAATTAAATGAAAGTGGGTCAACATAGCGGTGGGTTTGTTCAATTGATTTTTGAGCCGCTTTGATTGCTTTTGGCGATGGTCCTAACGGATTTTCATTTGAAGCCAGCTTGACAATTTTTTTTAAATTTTTCTCGCGGGCTAATTCTTCAATAGGTTTCCCTGCTTTATACGGGTGAAGAGTAGTGATGTGTCTTGCAAATTTAATCATATTATTCTCTTAATATCTAAATCAATTATTTTGTACTAATATAATTCATGAACTTATATTCAATAAAAAATATTACATTTGAATAAAAGTTATTAAAAAATAAGAGACAAGGCAACTATTATGGATGAAATAATTGAGCAAAATATTCATGATGTATTTAGCTTATTTATTCTATTTGGTTTTTATGAAAATATAAATATTTCAGGATAGGTTGCAATTTTACATAAAATAAATAGTGATTTCTAAATAATCAGATTATAAAAAGGATATTTATGAAATTACTAAACAAATTACGAAATATTAAAAAACCGGACTCAAAACTAACTCAGGCAAGTCCGGTTGCCGCTAAGCTGACTAATAATTCTGAATTACAATCATCACCACAGATTGAGAAAAGTTTGCAGTTAGCTTCGGGTGATATAGAATCCGGTCGGTATAAAATACTGTTATACAGATTTTTAACTGATAATATTCCGGCAGTGAATGCTTCCGTTTGGACTTGGGTTAGGTTGGCAGCATCGGAGGGTTGTTATGTTATAGATTCAGATAATTCAAAAGAAAATGATGGATTTGTGAATAGATTAGATGAAATGTCTGAAAATTTGTCGGTTAATTTTACAGGGAATGGAAGTGGCAAAGCATCATTTATCTCAGATTTATATGAATTTTTATTTCGGGATGGTTTTTTTGGCGGATTTTTAACAGTAAAGCAGGATGGCACCGGCGTAGATAAATTCATAACTCTTGACCCTGCAGATATTTATTATTCAGACATTAACAGTAAAAAATGTCTGGTATATGATAATGGAGACAAACAGTTCCGATTAGATAGACCTGATTTCTTTTTTATGCCACTTGGTAGTGGGCTTATTTATCCGCTTGGAAGGTCAATTCTACAATCAATTCCTTTTGTCAGTTATATAGAACAGCAATTAGTTGATGATATGAGACGCTCAAGCCATAATTCCGGATTTCATCGGTTACATGTAAAAGTAACGCCACCCGAGAGGTTTGCGGGAGAATCCGAAACCGCTTTTGTTGAACGAATCAATAAATATTTTGATTCAACAGTTTCGATGATTAAAGATTGTGATGTTGCTGATAATCCTGTGACCTGGAATAATGTGGAGATAGATTCTATTGGTCCTGAGAATGCCCGAAGTGTAACTAACAGCTGGTTTCTGAATCATCGGGCAATGGTCGAGGAAATATGTGCCGGTACTAATCTGGCTCCGTTTCTCTTAGGATATTCGTACGGTGCTACTACAACCTGGTCTGGTTTTAAGTTTGATTTGGTTATGAGACAGGTGAAATCTGTTCAAGCGGAAGTTTCGCATTTTATGGAGTGGATAGGTAATATAGAATTAGCCTTGAATGGTTTTTCTGGGAAGTGTAAATTTATTTTTGATAATAAATTCACTCATAAGGCGAGCGAAGATTCATCTGTCAAATCAGCACAAGTTGATAACATAATAAAATCACTTAATGCAGGATTAATTAATCAGGAAAATGCCAGCAGAAAAATTAGAGATTTGCTATAAATAGTTTCATCAATAAAATCAACTGGGAATTAGCCTTCAGAGATATAAATTATTTTGCACAAGAAGTTCTAAATATTAATTTACATTCAGGGCAGATAAAATGGTTGGCAAATTCAGATAAG
>JAYEHE010000520.1:0-7064 GCA_034659415.1 Candidatus Zixiibacteriota bacterium
AGTTCGTTATCAGTTCCGATTTCAGGTTTATATTTTTCTAACAAATTATATAGATTGGGCTGGCTAATTTTAAGAGCCTCTAAAATTGAATTTGCAGACCAGATAAACATACCACTATTCCAAAGATATTTATGGCTGTGATAATATTGGCTTGCAATAGCCGCCTTTGGCTTCTCAGTAAAGGCTTCAACCTGATAAACAACATGCTCACCATCCTGCCTATACAAGTCTCCCATTTTAATATAGCCATAACCGGTTTCCGGTCTCGTAGGGACGACTCCAATAGTAATAAGTTTATTTTCCGAAGAAGCTATATCTATTCCAACTTTCAAAATATTCAACAGTTTTTCTTCAGGTCGTATAAGATGGTCAGCAGATAATACCACCATCACTGCTTTTGGGTCGTTATGTATTAAATGAACCGCCGCCAAAACAATAGCCAGGCAGGTATTTTTCCCTTCAGTTTCCGTAAGAATATTTTCTGTTTTCATAGAGTCAAGATTTTCATAAATAATATCACGCATTGACTCATTGGTAACAATTCTAATATTTTCTATTGGAATTAGAGGTAAGACTCTATCAATAGTTTCTTCCAACATCATCTTGTCTGATGTAAGTTTTAAAAATTGTTTGGGTCGTTTTATTCTGGATAATGGCCAAAATCTTTCACCTCGCCCACCAGCTAATATAACTCCATAGACCAAATCATAATCCTTTCATAAAGGCTCGTAATTTACTGAAAATAATAGAGTTAATCAGATAAGTCAACTAAAAGCTAAGAAGCCAAAACCGACAAAAGTATAGAATTGAATCTTGTCTGCTCAGAATCCACAAAAGCATTTAATGTAACAGGAACATTCCCGCCAAATACAATTCCACCCATTTCAGTATCACCATAAAGGGACATTGCCTTGTAGATACTATTTCCGGTATCAATATCCGGAGCAATCATAATATCGGCTTGCCCGGCAACTTCTGAGTTTTTAATACCCTTGCCTATTGCGGCTTCCATATCCATCGCCACATCAAATGACAAAGGACCGTCAATAAATGCTCCCTTGATTTGGTTTCGTTCAGCCATCTTGGAAAGCACAGCTCCTTTGATAGTTGAGTCCATCTGAGGATAAACAACTTCCACTGCGGCAAGAACAGCAATGCGAGGGTTATCAATTCCAATTTTCTCAGAAAATGATATCGCATTGTTTGTAATATTTATAAGTGATTTCAAATCATTCTTGACTGTTACAGCACCATCGGTAATCATCAATAGTTTTTGATAATTTTTTGGTTGAAATAGGCCAATATGTGAAACCTGCTTTCCTTTTTTTTGAAATTTTGATTCTTTCTCAAAAAGAATATTCAAAAATTCCTCAGCTGGGACACGTCCTTTAACAATAATATCTATTTCATTTTTCCCACTCATCTGAGAGGCAGTAATAATAGCATTATCCGGCTGGTTGATATCCAAAATCTTATAACTATCAATATTGATATTATTATTTGAAGCATATTTCCGAAATAGTTTCTCATCGGCTAAAACAAAAGGTTCAATTAAATTTTCATTAACAGCCTTAACAAATGATTCTGTCATGGCTGACCCATGTGGAGCTATTAGAGCAGTTTTTGGTTTGTATTTGTTAGCTTTATCTTTTGCTTTAGAATAAATATCATTAAATGATTTTACAGAAGGCATGTTAAAATTATTCATAATCAGTTTTCCCAGAAATTATTTTGGTCATAATAGTCTGCCATCAAACAGGCAATTGCGAGCGATGTTTTTTTATTTTTTACCGTATCGGTTCGGGAAACTAAAGAGACAGGAACTTTCGCACCTACAATAACACCTGCAAAAACCGCTTGAGCAAACTGTATCAAAGATTTAGCTACCAGATTACATTCCTCAATCGAATCAACAAGATAAACATCAGCATCTCCGCTAACAGCATCATCAAGATTTCTATGCTTAGCCGCTTTTTTTGAAGTTGCTAAATCAAACGGCAGGGGAGCTTTAATCTCCACATCAGGAAACATCTCTTTAGCTTTCGGGATAAGAAATTCAACATCATCTTTTATATGAGATATTTTCGATGAATTCAAATTGGTTGCACCAGAAACAGCTATTCTAACAGGAGTTAAATTCAATGCCTTGCTAACCGTTATCGCATTTTCCAATATCCCTAACTTTTGTTCTTTGGTAGGTTTTACAACCATACCGCCATCGGTTAGATTAAGCAGTTTATGATATCCGGGGATATCCAAAACAGCACAATGAGAAAGAGTTTCTTTGCCTCTTAAATTATATTCTTTTTTTAAAATGGTTTTCAACAAAGCAGATGTTGGCACAAAACCTTTCATTATGGCATCTGCTTCTTTTGTCGAAGCTAACTCCACCGCTTTATTAGCGGCTATTAAAACATCAGGCTCATCAACAATATTCATCTCTTTGAGGTCAATATTTTTTTCACCAGCTAATGATTCAATTTTACTTTTATCTCCAACCAATACACCGTTTAAGTATCCGGTCTTTTGTGCTTCAACTATCGCTTCAATAACATCAACATCCTGAGCCACAGCAACCACAACCGTTTTTTTCCTTCCGTCGTTTGCGATTGCTACTGCCTGTTCAATTAACATGTCTGATGATATAATAGGTTTCTTTTCCATATTGATTTAATACTCTTTTAACTTTTCAGTTTTATCTATAAACCGACAACCTGCCGCGGCAAGAGCTTCCATCTCAAATTCACCCGGCACAATAATCAGATTGCTAATAAACGAAACATATTTAGAAATCTCATCAACCAGTTTTTTAGAATTTGCCATACCGCCGGTTAATATAATTGCTTCCAAATTTCCTTTTAAAACTGTTGCTGCCTGCCCAATCTCTTTTGCAATCTGATATGCCATCGCATTAAAATGCAGTAAGGCACTCTTATCACCGGAGTCAATTAACTTCTCAACTTCCATCAAATCTGACTTACCCAAATATGCTACCAAACCTGATTGTTTAGACAGTTTGTTAATCATTTCTTTCTCGCTAAATTTCCCACTATAACAAAGCTTGACCAGTCCCCCGATAGGAACCGCTCCGGCTCTATCCGGTGAAAAGGGACCCATTCCTAAAAGAGCATCATTGACATCAATCACTCTGCCTTTCTCAAGCGATGCAACCGATATCCCTCCCCCCATATGAGCACAAACAAAATTAACATTTTCCAATTCTTTGCCAGCCTTAACAGCTTCTCTACGACAAACTTCTTTTATATTCAAGGCGTGCACCCGACACTTACGAGGAATTTCAGGAACTCCGCTAATCCTGGCGATATCAGTAAAATTATCAACTGTAATCGGATCAGAAATCAAAGAAGGAACCTCAAATTTCTCGCCGAGATAAAAAGCAATAATAGCTCCTAAATTAGAAGCGTGATTAGAGTATTTCATTTGCTTAAGATCATCAAGCATATTAGGACTGATAGCATAAGCTCCACCTTCAAGCGGCTTGACCGGTGCTCCCCGACCAACAATTGCTTTCAGTTGAGATTCATCAAACTCAAGCGAATCCAGCCAATTTGCAATTCCTTTCATCCGGAAATCAAACTGATCGGCTACATTATCATATTTCTCTATCTCTTGCCTATCATGACGGACAACTTCTTCGGAAATTTTATTATCCCTGTCAAACAGAGCAACCTTAGTCGATGTTGAACCTGGGTTAATAATTATAAAAAAATCAGACATAATTATTGCACCGATATATTATCAGCTTTTAACGCTTTTCCAGCTTCAAAAGCTTTAAGGTTTATATCAACAAATCTTTCTTTTACTTTGGATTTTATAACCTCTTTCCAACGTTCATCAGAAAATGGCAATAATGTTGAGAGAAGACCTAACAAAATTGTATTTACCAATCGAGGATTACCAAGCTCTGCGGCTATTTTATCTCCCTCAACCGACATAACTTTAGAACATTTTTCTTTCATAATATCCAAGGCATTATCCGGATATTCAAATTTTTTCGATGAAGTTACAATAGCAGGAACAACAGAAGTGGTTGAAATAATAGCCACCCCATCTTTTTTCATCCAGTCTATAGCACGCAGACCTTCCGCTTTTTCAAATGATATTAAAATATCTGCCTGACCATGATGAATAGTCGGTGAATATACTTTTGGGGCTAATTTGACATGAGATGATACTACACCGCCTCGTTGAGACATCCCGTGAACCTCGGATTTCTTAATATCCAATCCTTCCCGAAGAGCAATTTCACTAATTATCTCCGATGCCAACAAGACCCCTTGACCTCCGACACCAACAATTAAAATATTATACGATTTATCTGACATTTTTCTTACCTCTACACAGTTTCAAATTTACTGCTTAATAGAATTGCTTCGGTTGGACAAATTTGAGCACAAAGAGTACAACCGGTACAGATTGTTTTGTCAATCTTTGCTAAAGGACGACCATGATCATTGGTTTCTTCCGTTGCTGAAATTGCAGGACAAGAAATCCTAAAACAGGCTGAACATCCATTACACAGCTCAAGGTCAACTTGATAAGGTTCATCCATAATTCTTTTTGGCATCAACACACAAGGACGAGAAGTAATAATTACTGACGGCTCCTCTGCTACCATCTCTTCTTTAATCACATTCAGAGTTTTTTCATAATCATAAGGGTCAACTTCAACAACCCTCTTTACTCCAACAGCCTTACAAATACCAATCAAATCAACCTTAGGGGCTTCTTCTCCCATAAGAGTACGACCTGTTGCCGGATGTTCCTGCCCGCCCGTCATAGCTGTTGTACTGTTATCAAGTATTATTACTGTAACATGGCTTTTATTGAAAACAGCATCTAAAAGCCCGGTTACACCGGAATGTAGAAAAGTAGAATCACCAATAACAGCAACTGTTCCTTTTTCTGAGCCGTTTACCTTTTCCATTCCTATCGCATTACCAATCGAAGCCCCCATACAAATACAGGAATCAAGAGCATTTAACGGTTCTAATGCTCCAAGAGTATAACATCCGATATCACCAGTTACAGCAACACCCTGTTTTTTAAGAGCCATAAATACGCCACGATGAGGACAACCCGGACATAAAACCGGAGGACGAGGAAACATATTTGCTTCTGGAAGAATCTCAGCCACTTTAACTTCATTAATTAAACCGGCATTTTTCAAACCCTCGGCAATTCGTTGAGGTGATAATTCACCCTGATTCCCAAAATATTTTTTACCTTCTACAAGAATTCCTTCAACTTTTAACTGGTCTTCATAATATGGTTCAAGTTCTTCAATAACTACAACCTGTTCATGTTTAGATACAAATTCCCTAATTTTTTCAAATGGCAAAGGATAGCTCAAGCCAATTTTAAAATAATCAAAATCAGGTGCCACCTCTTTAGCATATTGATAAGCAACAGCACCAGAAATAATACCAAATTTTGAACCGTTGTTTTCAATTTTATTAAATTCTGTTTCTTCGGAAAATTTAAGTAATTTTTCCAATCTTTCTGCAACTACGAGATGACGTGTTCGAGCATGAGCAGGTATCATTACATACTTTGAGGGATTTTTAACAAATTTCCGCTCAGCAACTTCAGTAATCTCACCTATTTCCACCACGCCTTTAGAATGTGAAATCCGAGTTGTCATTCTGAGCATAACCGGTGTATCAAATTTTTCAGAAATTTCATAAGCCGCAACCAGCATATCTTTAGCTTCTTGACTATCTGACGGCTCTAACAACGGAATTTGAGCAAATTTTGCATAAAAACGATTATCTTGCTCATTTTGAGAAGAATGCATTGCAGGATCATCGCAATTTACAATTACAAATCCACCGTTAACGCCAGTATAGGCATGGGTCATAAACGGATCAGCCGCTACATTCAACCCCACATGTTTCATTGCAACTAAAGCTCTGGTTCCACCCATCGACGCTCCAATACCAACTTCGTAGGCAACCTTTTCATTAGGCGACCATTGAGAATAAATCGAACGAAACTGAGCAGCAAGCGTTTCTAATATTTCTGTCGATGGCGTACCGGGATATGCCACCGCCAGTTTTACTCCTGCCTCATAAGCGCCTCTGGCTACAGCCTCATTTCCAGATAATAACTCTTTCATATTGTCTCACTTTACAAATTATTTTTCAAATTTCTCACAGTAACTACTGTGAATTATTTCACAATAATAACAAAATAAGACCATACTTGGCAACCCCTTTTTCTGTTTCAAATTGAAACATTTTATTTGAATCATCAAATAATTCTATTATTTTTCTATTAACTCGTTGTTATTAAAGAAGAATCGAAAATGTCCGACAGTATTAATGAAATTATTAGAAAAGAAAAATATATGTTTAATATAACAAAAACTACATATGGCGTCAGGATGACATTTTCAGGCATTGTTAAATTAGAAGAAATGAATGCCTGGATACAGGAATCAATGAACATTTTACCGGATAACCCTAAAGATTTTTATGTTTTTGTGGATATGCGAGAATTAGAACCTGTCTCACTTTTTGTTCAACGTGCATTTGAAAAAGGGCAACAACTCTACAAAAGAAAAGGGATGGTTAGATCTGTTGTTGTTGTTAATAATAATATCGTAAAACGTCAATTTGAAAAAATAGCCAAAGAATCTGATATATATATTTGGGAAAGATATATTGATGCCAATAGCAATTCCGATTGGGAAGAAAAAGGGATGTATTGGCTATTAGATACGATTGATCCTGATACTGGCATCTGCGATAAAAATACAGTCAGAATTCAAACTGTTGATTAATTCATTTAAAAACAAAATAAAATCTTAAATAAAATTATAATCAAAAATAATCCCCTAATAAATACTATCCGTCTAAATTTGAGCCGATTTTGAAACTCGGCACCATTCATTGAAGGTGCTGAACTTTCAATTCAGCCACTAAGCAACAGTTTAGATTTTTGCCAGAGCTTGCTCCATGTCAGATATCAAATCTTCAAACTCTTCAATACCGACAGAATATCTTACAAGTTCATCCTTAATTCCTGCTTTTTCTCTTTCC
>JAYEHE010000521.1:0-1535 GCA_034659415.1 Candidatus Zixiibacteriota bacterium
ATCTTTGGAAAATGCTCATAATACAGCAGAAAAGATTTTTAAACTTGATGGATATGAACCTTATTTCAATAATCCTTATATACATGAATTTGCAGTAAAAACTCCTATTCCGGCACAGGACATAATTTTGAAATTGGTTAAGGACGGAATATTGCCTGGTATTGATGCCGGTCGATGGTATTCTAAAATGGATAATTGTTTGATTATTGCGACTACGGAAAAAAGAACTGATGAAGATATTAATAAACTTATAAACGGATTAGAGAGTATTAATTAATAATGTTGTGTCCTAAATGTAATAAAGATTTTGACAATACTTTGACGGTTTGTCCTGATTGTGACGTTCCTTTAGAAAATGCAGAAGAATGGATTGTGGTAGGTTATATCTCTGATAAAATATCTTCAGATTTTGCAATCGAAACTTTGAAATCTTCTGAAATACCTGCTGTCAGCTTATCTAAATCAGGCTTTTTTGGAAATATCGGCTTAACCCTTAATCCAATATTTGAATCCAAACAAGCTATGTTTGAATTATCTGTCCCTTTTTCATGTAAGGATGAAGCAAAAGAGATTTTGAATATGACCTTAGGGGAACAATGGCAGGAAATCAATTAATTATTAGAAGTCAACAGAAGTGTATTATTGGAGATTAAGTGAAAAAAATTACTATTGGATTGGTAATAACAATAAGTCTTGCTCTTATTATTTCTTGTTCTACTGAAGAAGAAACTGCTAAAAATATAATTGGTGCTCCTTTTCATGCTACTTTTATAGCTGCTCAAACTGAAGCAAAAGCATCCGGTAAAGATATTTTAATTGATTTTTATTCTGATTCGTGACCTTGGTGCAAACGCCTTGATACGGTCGTGTTAAGGGATCAAAAAGCTATAGATTTCTTTAGTAACAAAGTTGTGTTGACAAAAATTAATGGCAAAGAAGATACAGTATTAGCACAAACTTATAAAATTAGTGCTTATCCAACATCGGTTTTGATTAATAAAGACGGCGTGGAGATTGATCGCATTGTTGGTTATGCCGAAGTTGATGAGTTCTTAAAAAATATTACTGATTACCAACAGGGAATCGGAACCCTTGATGATTTACTGGGCAAAATTGAGGTTAATTACACCCGTGAGATGGCATATGAAATTGCTGACAAATATAAATATCGGAGTGCTTTAGAAGAGGCTAAAATTTGGTATAAAAAAGTTATTGAAACTGGTGAATTCACAGATTCTTTATCCGGTGAATGTAGAATGTCTTTGGCAAATATGTACTACCGCAATAAAGATTATGATAAGTCAATCAGTAATTATAAATCTATCATAAAAGACTTTAAAGATAGTGAACTTGACGAAATTGCGAATATATGGATTGGGTTAGCAATTCTTAAAAAAGGGGATACCACAAATGCTATTACTCAATTTGAAAATTTTGTAAAAGAGTTTCCAAATTCCGAAGACATTGAATATGTCGAAGGAAGATTAAGAGGATTAAAGGGAATACCCGAAAAAAATAATAATTAAAGATTAAGA
>JAYEHE010000522.1:0-1534 GCA_034659415.1 Candidatus Zixiibacteriota bacterium
AAAGCAATCTAAACCGTTCAACTCTGTCATTGCGAACGAAGTGAAGCAATCTCTCTTTATATGAGATTGCTTCGTCGTTTCACTCCTCGTCCGCCATGGCGGAACATAATCGGGGTTTTTCAACAGTCCCATCTGAGTATGTTATAATATTTTATGTCGTATCTGTTCTTCTGGAAAATTTGGTAAATGCTTGTAAACCACATAAATCCAAATGATATAATAACCGAGAACAGAGTATCAATAATTCTTTGATAGTTATCAAAATTAAAATAAAAACAATTGAATCGGTTCTCTGCCCAACCTGTTTCTGCTCCAGTAAAATATATTCGAAAAACAAGAAAAATGAGAGCTATTAACGACAAATATTTAAACAGCCTAAAGTACTTTTGCCCTTGTTCATTTAAGAAAATAACTGACCATATTAAGATGAATATTATGGTGGTCTCTCGGGCTAAAAGAGAAACGCTCAAAAGAATTACTGACAATAGATATTTCTTCTCAAACAAATATATAAATCCATAAGGTATAAATAAATACATCCAAAAATCAGACCAGGTATATATAGGAGCAAAATGTGCTAAAATTATCGGAACTGAACAGCCGAAAAGCGATATGCCTATTAGAGAATAGTAATGATTAAAATTTAGAATTCTTAAATATTTGTAAAAAATAAGAATCATTAATAAGTGCAACATATAGTGAAGAACAAAAAATGAGATTTTATATGGAATTTGAAAATTATCATAGCAAAAAGTTAGAATATTAGTTGTCAAGGGTCTGATTTTAAAAGGTGTCCAATCTCGGTGTAGTTCCAGCCGTTTAGTCCATTGTTCATAGGATTGGTTCATGGTACTCGGGGCAAAATAATGAAAAGATAAAGATATCAGAACCAAAATTAGAGCTAATACCCAAACAATATACCACTCTCGATGAGGAATTTTTATAATATTCATAGTTAAAAATATTATATCATTTTAAGATTGTTAAATCACTAAAAAATTTAATTGTTCAAAATTTGCACAGTTTAAAATAAAAACTAAAACAGTTAAAATCTCTAAAATATAGCCGATATATAAGGAAAACTGACAATTTTGCTATTATTGGAATGAAATTATTTTAAATACAAATTACAATAATTTACATTACCTAATGAGGGAAAATGAGAAAGAAAAGACTCGATGATATTCTTCTGGAGCAAACTCAGGTAACCGAAGCTCAGATTAAAATTGCTCTAAAACACCAAAAAATATATGGCGGGCGTTTTGGGTCTCTTTTAATGCATCATGGATTTATCAATGAAGAAAATCTGGTAAACGCATTAGCAACTCAATTTGAATGCGAGGGTGTAATTCTTTCAAATTTGACTATTCCTGATGATATATTAAATCTAATACCTCCGGATATTGCTACTTCGAGAATGGTAGTCCCGTTTGATTATGACGAAGATGATAATACTGTCTATGTTGCTTGCGAAGAACCTAACAATCAAAACTTAATTGATGAATTAAAGTTCATAATTCCTTATAAGAATTTA
>JAYEHE010000523.1:0-7033 GCA_034659415.1 Candidatus Zixiibacteriota bacterium
CAAACTTTCCATACTTTGCCAACTAAATCCGGACCAGGTTTAAGAGTAGGTTTACCCGGTTCCCAACCTGCCGGACAAGCCTCAGCACCTCCCCGCTACCAAAATTGATAATTTTGAAATAAAGACGTCGAAACCACAGAGATTTCGACATATCGAATTTAATATAAGTGAAAAAAGTCACAAATTAATCTTGACAAAATGTTTGGCGTGCCATACTTTATTTGACATGCGAAACAATATCTCAACAAAAAGACGCTAAATAATGACGTCGCAAAGATTAAGCTCCAGTCTTGAAGATTATATTGAAGCAATATATCACCTGATTGCTGAAAAACAGACTGCTCGAGTTAAAGATATTTCAAAGCGTCTGAGAGTTAATTACTCGTCTGTCACTGGTGCACTAAAGGCTTTGACTAAGAGGAATCTCGTTAATTATGCTCCTTATGAACAGGTAACATTGACCACAATAGGTGAGAAAGTTGCCATAGACGTTATCAAACGCCATGAGGCGTTACGCAATTTTTTTGTAAATGTACTCGCTGTCGATGAAAAAGAAGCTGACAAGGTGGCTTGTAAAATGGAACACGTAATATCGACGGACATACTTGAGCGAATTATTCAGTTTGCCGATTTTGTTAAAACCTGCCCCCAAGGTGGTGCTAAATGGGAAAAAGGAATTGGTTATTTTTGTAGCCAAAATAAAAATTGGGAAAAATCAAAACATTACCACAATACTATTAGCAAACGCAAAAAAAACAAAAAGATACAAAAAAAAGCATGAGCTTCTCTGGATATATACTTACTCGGAAAATTGTAACGGTTACTCTTATAGTTACCATTATCAACATTTGTTATTTTTCATTTTTAAACCTTCATTTGCATATTTTACCTGACGGACGAACAATAGTACATAGTCACTCGCTTCCGGATAATAATTCCGATAACAATCACGATAACAATCACGATCATTCTCAGCAGGAAATCACATTTTATAAAGCTTTTAGTAGAATTTTTGAAGTAGATAATAATATTGATAGCTACTTTGAACCTTTCATTTTGTTTGTTTTGGGTATTCTGGATAATTGCATAATTATAGAATATCCGAGTATCTATATTTCCTTTAATACGGGACGTGCCCCGCCAATATACCTCTTTTCCGCATTATAAATCAATATAGCAACAAAGAAATATTTATTTACTGAAAAGAGGTAATTGATGTTTAAAACAACGATAATGTTATCATTATTTATGATATTAACTTGCGTATCTATTTCTGCAAGTACAGGAAAAATACACGGAATTGTTACCGATGCAGAGTCCGGCAAGCCGATTCCCGGTGCTACGGTTATGATTGAAGGGACCATTAAAGGCGGGAGTACCGATTCAAACGGCCATTTTATAATTGATGGTTTGTCTTATGGTCGCTACATAATTTCGGTTACATTGATTGGTTATTCCAAAAAAACTAAAGAAATACAACTTTTCCAAAATCATACCGATGAACTCGAAATCAAATTGAATCAATCACTGCTGGAAATCGGAGGAATTGTCGTAACCGGCACAAGAACCCCCCGATTTGTTAAAGATGCGCCGGTTCGAACCCAGGTTATAACAAACGCCTCGATCGAAAGAAAATCGGCTTCAAATATTTTTGAAGCACTTGAGGGCGAATCCGGAATCCAGGTTGAACAACAGTGCCAGGCTTGTAATTTTTCAATTATAAGAATGCAGGGTTTAGGTGCGGACCATACCCAGATATTGCTGGATGGACAACCTATTTATTCAGGATTGGCTTCAGTTTATGGTCTGCAACAATTATCCACCGCCGATATAGATCAAATTGAGATTGTAAAAGGTGCCGGATCAGCTCTTTATGGCAGTAACGCGGTTGCGGGTGCCATTAATATAATTTCTTCGATACCTTATAGCACAAAGGGTAAAATAGGAATCGAATTCGGCGAATATGGCACTCAGAAACATACTTTAACAGCAAATGCACGCAAAGATGAAGTTGGTATATTTATTTTTGCTCAACATAACAAACAGGATGAAATTGATGAAACCGGTGATATTAATGCTCTCGGCGGTGTTGATAACCCGGATGGATGGATTGATCGCGTAAAATCATCATCGAGCAATCTGGGCTTTAATCTTTTTATTGATGATGTTTTCACTTCCGATCAACTTGTTTTTCGTGGTCGTGCAATAAATGAAAATCGTAACGGCGGGTGGTTGACAAACAATCTTTTTAAAAATCCATTTGCCTATGGTACCGAAAGCATTATCACAGATAGATATTCGGGAGAGTTATCATATCGGGTCTGGCTTAATAACGGTTCAGAATTAAATGCCAATATTACAATAACCCAACATAAAAGGGACGCTACGAATGATACTTTTTTGGGTGATTACGAAGATGTGTTTGAAGAAACCCCTCCGATTGAACTATTACAACCCTACATTGCCGAAGAACAATTAATAATTGGAAGTCTTAACTATATTCATGCTCCTATAGGCAAGCATAGATTTCTTACCGGCATTCAAATCAGTCATAACAAACTGGATGAGAGTGGAATGTATGTAGATTTTGATGTGGAAGAAGCATATCTTTCTTCTTCATCAAAAGAAGCCCTTGATTTTGGGGCATATTTACAGGACGAATTCAAACTTACGAAAAAACTGGAACTTGTTGTCGGGGTCCGAATCGACTATCATAATTCAGAAGATGAATTTAGAGGCTCCGGAGATGTCCTGACACAAGGATTGAAACCTCTTGAATATAAAGAAACATCGTTAAATCCTCGTTTTTCAATTAAGTATGCGGCTACCGACGCTTTAAATATTCGAGGCTCAATAGGAAGCGGTTTCCGGGTGCCCTATGGATTTTCAGAAGACCTTCATTTGTGCAGTGGCTCACCCAGAGTGTACAAAGGCGACAACCTTAAACCTGAACGATCATTTAGTTTTTCTGTTAACGCCGACTATATTTCTTCAAAATGGACTGCCGGTGTAAATTTGTATCGAACCGAATTGAAAGATGCAATAGCATTTGCTGATGCTGATGAGAGTGTCGCCAATCTTGGTTATTCATATGAATGGAAGAATATTGATAACGCCTTTGTTATGGGGACTGAGATTGATGCATCATATGCCCTGACAAACAATTTTGCTTTTGGCATGCGATTCGAAATTTTCGAAGGTAAATATAATAATGTCAGGGAAGACTGGGTAGGAACTGAATATGAAGAGATAAGCCGCAATATTTCCAGATATCCGACCACTTCAGGAGGAATAAATTTTGAATATGCTCCATCAGATTGGAATTGTGTTTTTAATATAAACTATAAAGGAAAGATGTATATTGATCTTACCGAACCTGCCAACGAAGAAGATATTAAGATTCACGAAACCGAAAACTTTATGATTCTTGACGCCAAAATTTCAAGAACATTTTATGATAAATATTCATTATATATCGGGGGGAAAAACCTGACCGATTATACTCAAAAGGAAAAACATATTGATGATGCCGCCTTTATGTATGCACCGGTTTACGGAAGAATTATATATGGAGGTGTCCAGATTTCATTTTAGAAATAAAGGCAAATAATAAATGAAAATTTAAGAACCTTCAAAGTATTTGTTCCCACCATATTATGGTTCTTAATTAAAGGGTACACAATCGTGTACCCTTTAATGTACCCCGTCAGCTACATGATAGAGGTTATGCAACCATCATTCAGGTTGCCAAACTTTCCATACTTTGCCAACTAAATCCGGACCAGGTTTAAGAGTAGGTTTACCCGGTTCCCAACCTGCCGGACAAGCCTCAGCACCTTTGGTTTTTCTGACATGTTGGAAAGCGTGCACTTGACGAATTGTTTCCTCAATCTTTCGACCCACAGGAGGCGTCATCACTTCCATAGCCTGAACAACACCGTCAGGGTCAATCAAAAACCGCCCTCGAATATTGACGCCATTGGCTTCATCATAAACTCCGTAAACTTTCCCCAGATTACCTGCTCCATCATCTACCATAGGCCAAGGAATACCATCTTTAGTCATTTTTGAAAGTTCTTCCTCTTCCCATATTTTGTGGACAAATTGACTGTCGGTTGATACAGACAGAACTTCAACACCGAGTTTCTGAAGTTCATCAAACTTACCGGCGACCGCCGATAATTCTGTCGGTCAGACAAAAGTGAAATCGCCCGGGTAGAAGCAGAGTAAAACCCACTTGCCCGTATAGTCTGATAATTTGACACTTATAAATTTACCCTTGTGATAAGCAGGGGCTTCAAAATCCGGCGCCTTACCGCCAACTCTTACCATAACCATTGTCTTTTCTCCCATGTTAATATTTTTCTTTGTCTCACCTTCCGGTTCGGCAGTCTCGCCAATTACAGTTCCGGTCGGTTTGGCACATCCAACAGGTTCATCAGACATATACACCTCCTATTATAAAATCCATAAATGCTTAATTATAATAAAGATTCCCAAGAAAAAATCATATCCTACAATAAAATACTATTATATTTTAAAATGTAAAGCAAAAAAAATTTAACTAAAAATATACAAAAAAAGTCAGGATATTATTCCTGACTTTTAAAAATATTATTTGGATTGCTAATTATGCGGAAGGTCTATGTTGAAGCGTATTGGATTTTTCATCCATTACAAGCAGTTTTTTCTCGGCACGTTTTCGTTTTTCAATATCTAAAATTGTTTTTCTTAGACGAATTGATTTTGGAGTTACTTCAACTAATTCATCATCCCTAATCCATTCCATTGCCTGCTCTAATGTCATTTTACGCGGCACATCAAGTTTGACTCCAATATCTTTTGTGGATTGACGATGGTTGGTCAGATTTTTTCGTTTGGTTGGGTTGCAAGTCATATCTTTATTGCGGGAATTTTCACCGACAATCTGGCCGTTGTAAATTTTTTCTGCCGGATCAATAAAAATAACCGACCGTTCCTGAAATCCTTCTAAAGAATAGGCAGTGGCTGGACCGGTTTCAATACTTATAACAGAACCTTTGCTACGTGATATAATATCACCGCACCATGCCCCATAACCGGTAAAGCGCGAAGCCATAATTCCAAGACCACGGGTATCGGTCAAAAACTCTGACCTGTACCCAATTAATCCGCGAGTAGGAATTACAAATTCAATACGAATAGTATTTGTACCGGCGTTCTCAACTGTAGTCAATTCACCTTTTCGTTTGGCAAGCTTTTCAATAATAATTCCCTGATGTTCTTCAGGGACATCAATTATAAGTTGTTCCATAGGTTCAGTAATATTACCATTTTCATCAAAATGCGTTATAACTTCCGGACGAGAAATACAGAACTCAAGTCCTTCGCGACGCATCTCTTCAATTAAGATAGCCAGATGAAGTTCACCTCGTCCTGAGACTTTCACCCCATCGGGACGCCCGATATCTTCCATCCGAAGAGCAACATTGACACATAATTCTCTTTCGAGCCGTTCTTTTAACTGGCGAAGCATAATAGCGGTACCTTCTTGTCCTGAGAAAGGACCATTGTTCACTAAGAAAAACATTGAGAGAGTTGGTTCTTCGATTTCAAGAGGCTTTAAAGCTTCATTGGTATCTTCATTTTTAGAAAAAGTATCACCAATTCCAATTTTTGGAGGTCCGGCTATCCAAACAATATCTCCGGCAGAAACTTCATCAGTTTCAACTCTGGTTAGACCGCGTGTAACCCACATGTGGATACCTTTAACTTTTGAAAAGGAATCCAATATCCATCCTTTATCTTGAGATAGCGGATCATTCAACTTAGTAACCATACGGGTAAAATCTTCACCTTTTTTAAGAGAACCCCGAAGAACCCGTCCACAGCCGATTTGACCTATATAATCATTCCAATCAAGAGAACTGACCTGCATCAAAAAATCACCATCTTTATCAACCTGAGGAGAAGGAACTTCATCAATAATAGTCTGAAATAGAGCATCCATTCCTTTATGCTCTTCTTTATCCAAATCATTAACAAACCATCCGTCAAGACCGGAACCGTAAAGTACCGGAAATTGTGCCTGTTCATCGGTGGCACCTAATTCAATAAAAAGATCAAATGTTTTATTAAGAGCATAATCAGGGCGGGCGTTCGGACGGTCAACTTTATTGATAATAACAATCGGGCGGAGTCCGAGTTTTAAGGCACGCATAAGTACATAACGAGTCTGAGGCATAGGACCTTCGTTGGCATCAACTAACAACAGAACAGAATCAACCATCGAAAGCACCCGTTCAACCTCGCCTGAAAAATCAGCATGACCGGGGGTATCTATAATATTTATCAGATTGTTATTCCAAGATACAGTGCAATGTTTTGAACGAATGGTAATCCCACGTTCCCGTTCGATAACGTTATTATCCATGAGTCGTTCAGCAACATCCTGATTATCGCGAAAAGTTTGGGTTGCTTTAAATACTGAATCTATAAGCGTAGTTTTACCGTGGTCGATATGGGCAACAATTGCAAGATTGCGGATTCGGGAAATATCAATCATTAATCAAAACCTTTCGTATGCAGAAATATCTGCAAAAAAAATTTAAAAAATCCACCGATTAAACTTTAGGGGAATAATCAGACAGAAAAAATCCGAACAGTTATCAACTATCCGGACAAATATTAAGACTCGTCAATTATAAGATTTATTCTAATTTTGTCAATACAATTTTTAAACTACAAATATACGGAGTTAGGGCTGTTTTTCTGGGGTTTGACAGATAAAGATATCGAAACTTTTCAAGTTTCTACCTACAAAAATTTTTGTCTCTGTCATTCCTGCGAAAGCAGAAATCAAGGTTCTCTTTGTCTTTATTGATGATTCACCTCTACAATAGAATTAAAAAAATAAGAAAACCTGGATTCCTGTTTTCGGGTTTGTTGATAAAGTCTCATAGATGTTGCGGTGGGTCCTGAAAATCTATGTAAACAGATTTTTGTGACCCACCGCTCTTTAATTACAACAACTTAAGTGTCGGGTCACAATCCA
>JAYEHE010000524.1:0-1524 GCA_034659415.1 Candidatus Zixiibacteriota bacterium
CAGGACATGCCTTCAGGTTTTGGTGGACGATTTGACATTTTATTTCTCCCAATTTAAGAATTATAATTCCATAACATATATAGATAAAAAAACATCAGTTGTAATCACATATTCACTTTAAATTAAAAATCTGATTATTAAACAATAGGCAAAATATTATTCGGGTCAAATTTAGCTTTTATTTTTCGGCTGTAAATAGCATCAGTATCGCTATTGGTTTCATCAAGTCCGTCTAAAAAATTCTTGCGGTCAATATCTTTTTGAACCATCGTTTCAAACTCATGTTCCGCACTGCTTGGCATAACCCTCAAAGTGACCGAGACTATAAGCCCTAACAACCCCCATGAACCGGCAAAAATTCGCACAACATCATAACCGGCAACAGATTTAAAACAAACCGACCCGGGCGTAATTATTTCTCCGGTCGGAGTAACAATCTCTGCGGCTATAAAATATTTTTTGAGCGGAAAATCTTCGTTATGATAATCAGAGGTCAACCCAATTGCTATAGCCCCACCGACAGAACCGACATAAGGCAAACTCGATTGAGGCAGGAACAGATTTTTCTGTTTGATTTTCTTATTAATTTCTATAAATGGAAAACCCGACCCAACTTTGATATAAAAATCATCTGAGTTAATTTCATCAACCTTGTTTAACCGGTCTGTTCTGATTGATACCATTTTCTTAAATGGTTCATCTACCGGATCAATATTATTACCAAATCCGGTTATAAACAGATTTTGCTTTTCACTATTTGCTAATTTAATAAACTGTGATGCTTCTTCTGATGATTCGGGGTGAAAAGTTGGGACTGCTTTTTGGTAGGTCAACCGGTCATCGGAAAATTCAGACCTAACCGTTTCAATAAATTTTTCTAAACCTGTCATAATTTAAAGATAAAATTTGTCTTTAGCTGTGTCAATAATGGAAAATAATTATTCTTCGACATTCTGATTTTCTTCTTTTTCTTTTCCACTTGGTTTACTCTCTATATATTTATTCAAAGGTGTAAATAGAAAAAGGACTAAAAGCAGAGCCGGCAGAAAAATAGGGAGATATGATATTGCAATCGGGACTTCCACGCTCGACTCGAGAGGCATTGGGTCAGACGGTTGACCATTCTGCCGCCAACCTCCCGCCCCATCAGGTACCCAGTCATTTTCATCTTGCCACATACTATATGACTCACCATAAGTAGTTTTCAAAACCATCGCCGGAGCCAAATATAGGACAATTACGCCCAACAATAAAAATAGATTATTTCTCATACTTAAATTAAGCAGGCTATTAGCTGTTTGTCAATGATAAGAATATTTTGTTGATTGAATTATTTTATATAATTATTTTTCAAATAAATTTGGAGGTTTTCTATTGTTCTTAAAGATTATAAAGATAAATTTAATAAATAGAAAAGTATATTATGTCTGATAAAAAAAAGGGTAACCACCCAACCCAACCTTCACTGGTAGGTAAAAAAACATACTTAAGACCGGCAACTTCAGATGATGTTTTAAATTTTCA
>JAYEHE010000525.1:0-1523 GCA_034659415.1 Candidatus Zixiibacteriota bacterium
AATGGATACGATAAGCCGGAAATCATAAATTCGCTCGAAAACGATATTGATATATATTTGCCAGATTTAAAATATATGGATAATAAAATTGCCAAAGAATATTCACAGGCTGATAACTATGTGGAATTTGCTACTAAAGCTATAAAAGAGATGTTTAATCAAAAAGGAGCAGAGATAACGCTTGATGCTAATGGATATATCACAAATGGTCTGATAATAAGGCATCTGGTTCTTCCGGGGCATATTGAAAACAGCAAACAGGTTTTGCGGTTTATTGCCAAAGAGCTTTCCAATGATATACATATCTCGCTGATGTCCCAATATTATCCGACCGAAAAAGTAAAAAATCATCCAAAATTAGGACGAACATTATTTTATGAAGAATATAAAGAAGTGCTCGATGAATTTTACAATTTAGGCTTTCATCGGGGGTTTATTCAGGAACTCGAAAGCCACAAATCTTACCGCCCTGATTTTAATAAAGAAAATCCGTTTGACGGAACAAATAATAATCGATAATTGTTTAAATTGACCAATGTTTATTCTAAATTTTATTAGGAGTATTATTTAACAGATATATATTTACTTTATGATGAAACAAATTTATTTGATATTAGTTATAAATTTATTACTCGTTTTAAATTCTTGTGCTTGTGACGAAACAGTTATAATTGACTCTGTTGAATATAAAGTTACAGACCGCTGGTGTGGTAAGGCTTTGGATTCATCTTTGATTGCCAAACCGGAATTGCTTGTTAAACTTCCGGATAGTCTGACTTTTGAAGATTATCGTATTTTTGTAAGAACAGTTACCAGAGATGCGTTTGTTGCGATGAGTGATGCCGCAAGAAAGGATTCTGTATTATTGATTGCAGACTCAGGATACAGGTCAGGGAATTTTCAGCGAAGAATCATCAAAAGGCGGATGGCTAAAGGAGATACATTTGAGGATATTATCAGGTTTGTAGCTCCTCCGGGTTATAGTGAGCATGAGAGTGGCTATGCTCTTGATTTGGTGCCATCGGAAGCACGTTTTGCCCATACAAAAATTTATACATGGCTCAAAGAGAATGCGAATGAGTTCGGGTTTTTTGAAACTATCCCCGAAGATTCAACCGGCAAAATATACTGGGAGTCCTGGCACTGGGTTTATAAAAAGAGTGAATAATTTCAACACCCCCAAATAAGTTTGAGGGTGCCACCCTTCCGTTATCTATTTTCGTATTCTTCTTCTGCCTTTTTTATGTGCTCATAGTTGACATCCTTCTCAATCGGCTGTCCGAATGCTTCGGGATGCAGATAAGTTCCAATCTCTTTGGTCGGTTTATCAATCTCAACTTCTATGCGGTTATCGTTTGCCCAGTTGTCATGTCGGATTCCGGTTACTTGCCAGGATACTTTTATGTTTGGTTTGTCGGTGCGAATAGAAAACTGGTTACTTGAAATTTCCTCTGCTACTATTGCCTGAGCGAAGTCTCCAATTACCGTAAGTTGATACCGGAAATCACGGTTAAGCACTGTAA
>JAYEHE010000526.1:0-1523 GCA_034659415.1 Candidatus Zixiibacteriota bacterium
TAAAACAATTGTTAAAATACGTTTAAACATCATTTTACTCCCATGTATTATTTTAGTAGTACATTTACAATATACCAACATTGATATTCATGTCAACAAAATTTTTGACGCATAGATTGAAAAAAATCCTTTTCAATTCTAATAAAAATTATCTACATTAGGCAATAATTGAAAAGTTAGTTAATTATTGAAATTATTGGGAAATAGATATGGCTAAAAAAGATAAAAAGAAAACGAACAAAGTTAAACCGCAGTTATTAAAAGGGTTCAGGGATTATCCGCCATCTGAGCAAATTGCAAGAGAAAAAATGATTGGCAAGGTGCGCTATGTGTTTGAGCTGATGGGATTTCTACCGCTTCAGACAGCCTCACTTGAATTTGCAGAAACGCTTTTAGGTTCGCATTACACAGAGGACTCACTCAACGAACTGTTTGGTTTTACGGGTCCTGATGAAATTGAGATGGCACTTCGTTATGAATTCACATTATCACTTGCCAGGTACGTAGCCGGTAATCCGGAGTTAGCTTTGCCTTTCCGAAGATACCAATATGGTAATGTCTGGCGGGTGGATAAGCCGGGACCGGGCAGGTACCGTGAGTTTATGCAATTTGACATTGATATTGTAGGCACCAAAAATCTTTTGGCTGATTCGGAAATTATTGCGGCGATGGTTACCACGTTCGAACAATTAAAGATTCAAAACTTTAAAGTAAGATATTCCAATCGTAAAATTCTTAACGGTCTGATTGAATATGCTAAAATCACTCCCGAAGTTGGCAAAGATGTCATGCGAGTGATTGACAAACTTGACAAGCAAGGACGCAAAGCGGTTCTGTTAGAGCTTGGAGCAGGACGGGTTGATCAGTCTGGTGATAAAATCAAGGGATTGAATATATCAGATGACCAAATCAAAGTCATTGATAGTTTCCTTGATATAGCCCAGACCAAAGGAAACGACGGGCTTGACAAAGTAACCGAAATGTTAGGCGGCGTAGAAATTGCTCAGGAAGGAATCAATGAATTGAAAACGATTCAGAAAAATCTTGATGCGATGAATGTCAATTTAACTAAAACTGAAATTGACTTAACTATTGTACGCGGACTCGGATATTATACCGGCACTGTTTTTGAAACAAGCCTTTTAGATCTTCCTGATTATGGTTCGGTTTTTTCTGGTGGACGATATGATAATTTGGTTGATAGGTTTTTGGGTCGTTCCATTCCGGCGGTTGGGTCGTCGATTGGAATAGACAGATTGTTAGCGGCTTTGATTGAGTTAAAAGCAATTGAGTTGGAACAGTCAACCTCGAAAGTTTTAGTTACTGTAATGGACAGAGACCGCTTGAATGATTATTTGAAAATTTTGGCTGAGATAAGAGATGCTGGAATTCCGGCAGAAATATTTTCAGGCGACACTAAGAATCTAACTAAGCAAATCAAGTATGGGGATAAAGTCGGGATACCGTTTGCGGTGATTGTTGGGTCGGATGAATTTGATAATAATCAAGTTACAGTAAAAAAT
>JAYEHE010000527.1:0-1522 GCA_034659415.1 Candidatus Zixiibacteriota bacterium
CAGGGGTTTAATAATAAAGCGGGGTTAGTCATACGACTTTAGTAACTTTTTGATGTTTGAAATAGACAGTTATTTGGTTTGCTTTATATAACTCTATTCAAAACTCAGATATACCAATTGATATTAATAGACTCACTATCTCTGTTGAAACAAAACAAGAAGAAATCTGTAAAGTTATTCTATCACGTATTCAACACCAAGCTCGTGAATGTAATCTCAATCAATAAATTGAAGTTCCATCAAATCCCTTATTCCAAAATATTGACATAAAGTAGAATTAAGCTGTTCCTTATTCTAACCGATAGAATAACAAAACCTATTATTCTAAAAAAAGCTTGCTTGTTAGAATAAGGGATATTATTATTCTAACAAATGGAACTAATAATATGACTAAAAAACCATTCAATTTACCTGAATTACCGCCTGATTTCGATTATTCGCAGGTATTTACAAGTATTATTGATGCTCGTGATATTGTTGCTCGGTATGATGAAGCGATAAAAAGACTTCCAAACCCGGAAATAATTCAGCGAACTTTTGAGACAAAAGAAGCTGTTCTCAGTTCAAAAATAGAGGGAACTCAAGCTGACTTTGATGATGTCCAGTTGTTTGATGCTCAAGAAATTAAGACCGAAAAGAGTGATAAAGAGAAAGATTATCGTGAAATCTCAAACTATCGGTCAGCTATAAAACAGGGTAAAGAGTTTCTCAAAGAAAAACCGTTATCAGAAAATCTTATAAAAGCTCTACATAAAATCTTACTTGATTCAGATCGAGGACAAAACAAAGCTCCGGGTCAATTTCGGAAAATTCAAGTATTTATTGGAGCGTATGGTGCTTCTATTGAAGAGGCGACATTTATCCCACCACCACCTCAAGAAATATCAAGATTATTTAGTAACTTTGAAAACTATTTACACGCAGACGATAAGGTCGATCCACTTGTGAAAATTGCTATCGCACATTACCAGTTTGAAGCTATCCACCCATTCTTAGATGGAAATGGAAGAATTGGAAGATTGCTTGTACCTTTGTTTTTATATGAGAAGAATCTTACAGCCCATCCCAATATTTATATAAGTGAATTTTTAGAAAAACATCGTGATATTTACTATGAGCTTTTAAATGCTGTAAGCAAAAAGAATGAATGGATTCCATGGATACGGTTCTTCTTAGAAGCTATTCAGATTCAAACAGAAAATACACTTAATCAAGTAGTAAAAATTGAAAAATTGTATCAGGAGTTAAAAGAGAAGATGCCGGAGTTAAATTCAATTTATGCTAATTCTTTCTTGGATGCTCTGTTTATTAAACCTCGATTTACAGCAAAATCAATCAGAGAACTTACCGGAGTCACAAACACTCAAACTCTTTATAATCTAATAGATAAGTTCATTGAGTTTGATATAATCAAAGATATATACCCTCAAAAAGAACGTAATAAAATCTACGCATTTACTGATTTAATCAAAATCGTTAGATAAGCTGTACGTGACTCATAGTCCGTAGACTTATATACAAC
>JAYEHE010000528.1:0-6973 GCA_034659415.1 Candidatus Zixiibacteriota bacterium
GGGTCAAGCCGACTTTGCGAACTTTAGTCAGAGCGTCTAAAAGTTCCGAAGTAATTGTTTCCGGTCTTAGCGATGGCAGAGCAATTGAAATTCTTTGCTGGGCAAGACGTCTTGCTAAGGTAGTTGCCAATTTGTCTATCTCCGGATAATCAGATGATGATAGTGAAAGCAGTGATACTTCATGGTAACCACTGTTTTGAAGTTGAGTTTCCACCTGATTGATAATATCATCAATTTTCCTTGGTCTTACCGGACGATACATCGGTCCAGCCTGACAGAAACGACATCCTTGAGGACAGCCGCGCATAATTTCCACACTTAGAAAATTATGAGCCACATCAATCATCGGTACTAATGGCTGTTTAGGGTAGTAGTCATTTTTTAATTTAGGTACAATACGAGCTTCTATTTCAGATGGGGTATAGTCTGTTAAAGGTTTTCGGCTTGAATCATAAAGTGATGGAATATAAACGGATTTTACGTTTTGCGCTATAAGCAGTAGCTTTTCTTTTTTTGTTTTAGATTTATTATTATGAATTATATCAAGTATCTCAATGATACCTTCTTCTCCATCGCCAATAAAAAATAAATCAATGAAATCAGTTAACGGTTCCGGATTAAAAACAGTTGGTCCCCCGGCTATAATTATCGGGTGGGTGTCATCTCTCTCTTTAGCATGTATAGGCAGTCCGAACAGGTTTAACATATTGAGAATATTTGTAAAGACTAACTCAAAAGAGATAGTAAAACCGATAGCATCAAACTCTTTACCGGGGCTAAAAGTTTCCAGAGAAAAGAGTTCTATATTTTCTTTTCGTAAAATTTCTTCGGCGTCGGTATCAACAGCAAAAACCCGTTCGCAGTAAAAACGGTCATCAGCGTTTATGACATGATAGAGAGTTTGAAGTCCTAAATAAGCCTGCCCGATTTCATATTTTTCGGGGAAAGCGTGAAGGTATCTGGTTTTGCCTTCAGGGTTTTTTATGATTTTCCCAAGTTCCATTCCGGCATAACGCCCCGGTTTGAATACATAAGGAAAAAACTTTTTGTCTAATAATTCTTTCATATATCCAGGTGCTTCGTTCACTAAAAATAACTTCAGAACAAGATAGCTGATTTACAGAAAAACTCAAGAAGAAAGAATTAGGTCTTATGTTATAGATTGAAGGGTTTATAAGGTTGTAACTTGAACTTACGGGTAGGCTTATGTTCAATTTCAAGCTTGAATAAAGATTTCCATTGCAACCATCTTAAGAGGTGGGGTTCTTGTGCCTGATTGGTGCCTCACCTGCTGGTCTTTTAGATGGGGCAGACGAGGGTTCGCCCAGGCGAACCGCCCACAGAAGATGGGGGCAGACGCTCACAGAATAATATTGTCATTATAACCGTATCTGATTTATCCTAAATCTAAGCACAAAAACCCTAAAACTCACTGATTGACTTAAGCAATTTTGTAGTATATATTTGACAATTATAATAAGGAGTTTGTAAATGAAGCCTAAAACTGTTAAAGCTGCCCACGGCACAAAATTGTCCTGCAAGGGTTGGCATCAAGAAGCCGCCCTTAGAATGTTAAATAATAATCTTGATGCTGAAGTTGCAGAGGACCCGAAAGAACTGATTGTCTATGGCGGTACCGGTAAAGCGGCTCGCAACTGGGAAGCATATGACGCTATCGTCAAATCACTCAAAAAATTAGGTAACGATGAGACCTTGTTGGTGCAATCAGGAAAACCTGTCGGAATATTTCAAACCCATGAATATTCTCCACGTGTATTGATTGCCAACTCTCATTTGGTTCCGGCTTGGGCGACTTGGGATAAATTCAGACAGTTAGATAAACTCGGACTTATCATGTATGGACAGATGACCGCCGGGAGCTGGATTTATATCGGTACTCAGGGAATTATTCAGGGTACTTTTGAGACTTTTGCCGCTTTGGCTGATAAACATTTTAAGGGAGAAATGACCGGCAAATGGATTCTTACCGGTGGTATGGGCGGTATGGGTGGTGCCCAACCTATGGCTGGAACAATGTCAGGAGCATCGATTCTTGTAGTTGAAGTGGATGAAAACAATATATCACGAAGACTCAAACAGGGATTTGTTGATGTAAAAGTAAAAACTCTGGACAAAGCTCTTAAACTTGTCAAAGATCACACAAAATCAGGTGAGCCAATATCTGTTGGATTGGTTGGCAATTGTGCTGATATATTTCCGGAAATTTTCAGGCGGGGAATAATTCCAGATGTAGTCACCGACCAAACATCAGCACACGATGAACTTCAAGGCTATGTCCCTGAAGGATTGACCATTATTGAAGCTAAACGACTTCGGAAAAAAAATCCGCGAGATTATATCGAAAAATCTTATGAATCGATGGTTAAACATTGCGACGCTATGCTTAAATTCCAAAAAGCAGGGTCAGTTGTGTTTGATTATGGTAATAACCTTCGCGGTCAGGCAAAAACAGGCGGTCTGAAAAACGCTTTTGATTATCCCGGGTTTGTTCCGGAATATGTCCGTCCTTTATTTTGCGAAGGTAAAGGTCCATTTCGTTGGGCGGCTTTGTCAGGTGACCCAAAGGATATTCATGTTACAGATGAAATCATCAAAAAAGAATTTTCATATAATAAACCTCTTATGCGTTGGATAAAAATGGCTGCCGAAAGAATTCCATTTCAGGGATTACCGGCAAGAATCTGTTGGTTGGGATATGGTGAACGGGCAAAATTTGGAGATATCATAAATAATTATATCAAAAAAGGTAAAATTTCCGCTCCAATTGTTATCGGACGTGACCATCTTGATTGCGGCTCGGTAGCATCACCAAATAGAGAAACCGAAGGAATGCTTGATGGTTCTGACGCTATCGCTGACTGGCCATTACTGAATGGCATGCTTAATGCAATCTCTGGTGCCAGTTGGGTCTCAATCCATCATGGAGGCGGAGTAGGTATTGGAAATTCTATTCATGCCGGAATGGTTATTGTTGCTGACGGTACCGATGAAATGGGAATTAGACTAAACCGTGTATTGACCAATGACCCTGGATCCGGTGTTATGCGTCATGTTGATGCTGGTTATAAAGATGCTAAAACCTTTGCCAAAAAGAATAAAATTAAAATCCCAATGATGAAATAATTTTTAGATAAATGAATATTGAAAAAAAAGCATCGCTTGTAATAAAAAATATCGGACAGCTTATAACTATGGCTGGTCCATCTCCTCGAATTGGTCAACAGATGAAAGAACTGGGGCTGATTGAACATGGGGGGATTGCCGTTGCCGATGATAAAATTCTGGCTGTTGGTAAATCTGATGAAATCGAAGAACAAGTTACTCTTTCTGAGAGTTGCGTTGTTATTGATGCCAAAGGTGGTGTGGTAACACCCGGGTTGATAGATCCTCATACCCATCCGGTATTTTCTAAGACACGTGAAGATGAATTTGAGATGCGTAATCAGGGCAAAACCTATATGGAAATTGCCCAAGCCGGAGGTGGCATCAGGTCATCAGTTAGAGATTTAAGGAAAACAGATAAAGAAATATTGCTTGAAAAAACAACCCAAAGATTGAATCGGTTACTTTCTTACGGTATAACTACTATCGAAGCTAAATCCGGTTACGGACTTTCTACCGAGTCAGAAATCAAGCAATTGGAAGTTATTCGGGAATTAAATCAGGTGCACCCAATTGATTTGGTACCTACATTTTTAGGGGCGCATGAGATCCCTGATGAGTATAGAGAAAAACGTGAAGAGTATATCAATATAATCATTAATGAAATGATTCCAAAAGTCATAAAAAACAGACTTGCTGAATTTTCTGATATTTTTACTGAAGAAGGTGTTTTTAATATTGATGAATCTCGCAAAATTCAAAAAGCCGCAAAAGAAGCCGGGTTAAAACTTAAATTTCACGCCGATGAACTTGCCGCTACAATCGGCGGTGCGGAACTTGCCGCTGAAATGGAAGCTATTTCAGCGGATCATCTGATTTATATTTCAGATGAAGGTATCAAAGCGATAGCAAAATCCAAAACTGTGGCGGTGCTTTTGCCCGGAACAACTTTCTCGCTCGGTTCTAATAAATATGCTCCGGCTCGTAAAATGATTGACGAGGGAGTTATAGTGGCTCTTTCAACTGATTGCAACCCCGGTTCAAGTTATACCGAGTCTTTGCCTTTTGTTATTTCACTTGCTTCGCTACAACTGAAAATGACTGCCGCCGAAGCTATCTCAGCCGTTACTGTTAATGCCGCTTATGCTATTAATCGTCACGGTAAGATTGGACAGTTAATTGAAAATCTTCCGGCTGATATTGTAATCTGGGATATAAATGATTATCGGGAAATCCCTTATCATTATGCGGTAAATCTGGTGAAAACAGTATTTAAGAACGGGAAAAAAGCATATAATTCCTAATATTGGGAACGTCTTTTTGTTTTGTTGGTTAAAAGAATAATGATTAATAAATCCAGTAAAATAAGTATTATAATAATCTTTTTTTTAAGTTTTATAGGCTGTGGGGTTTATACTTTTAATCCACGCGGTAAATCCACTATTAATTCAATTGCTGTTTCGAGGTTTGATAATCAAACTGCTGAATATGGCCTTTCTGATTTGGTGACCGATAATATTATTGACGCTTTTATTTCTGATGGTTCATTTAAGGTTCTTCCGGAAGCCGATGCTGAAGCTCTACTTATAGGTAACCTTATAAGATATGAGAGAAAAGCACATACTTATAATGAAAATGATGAAGTTCAGGAATACAAAGTAGAGATGGATTTTGAGATAAGTTTAAAGAATAATAAAAACAATATAGATGATAAAGAAATTTGGAAAGAAAGAATCAATCATATTGGCATCTATAATGTTGAAACTGAAACTGAAGAAAACGGACAGGATAAAGTTATTGCTCTTTTAGTTGAAACTATTATCAATAAAACCACAAAAAGTTGGTAATTTTTTGTTTTTAGCTCGCAAACTTTATGTATCTTGCGTTGAAAGAATTTAAAATAGTGAAGGAATTTATGAAAAAATATAATTTTACAGTTTTGATTGTTCTTGTTTTAATATTAATGAGTTCAAATAGCTTTGCTCTTGACCCTAACAATATTAATGATGATGCTGGGACTTCTGCTTTCCCATTTTTAAAAATTAACATTGGGGCTCGTGCTGTTGCAATGGGTGGAGCTTTTACCGGATTGGCTAACGATGAATCTGCTCTCTATTATAATCCAGCCGGTATTTCAACTTTTGACGAAAATAATCAATATATTATGGGATATCATAATTATTTTGTAGATATACAATCAGGTTTTATCGGTTTTATTAAGCCAATAAATAATGAGCTGAATATTGGGGGGTATATTTCTTATCTGAATTATGGCGAATTTATAGAAACTAATCAACTGGGTGAAGTTACTGGAGATTTTTCCGGTTCTGACTATTTGATGGCTGTTAGCGGATCATATAAATTAAATTATTATTATTCTGTAGGTTTGACTTTTAAGGCTATATATGAAAAAATTCAGGATTTTTCATCTCATGGTATTGCATTTGATATAGGTTTTAAATATACCGGTGACAGAGAAAGATTTACTGCCGGATTAGCTATTCAGAATATAGGCACTCAATTAAGTGGCTTTGTTTCGGAAAAATATAGTTTGCCCCTGACGGTTAGAGGTGGCATTTCAATTAGACCACGCGGTTTGCCTATACTTTTAGCGACTGATTTGATTATCCCCAAAGATAACAGTATGGATTTTGCTGTTGGAGCTGAGTATATTGAATTGGAGCCTATCTATCTCAGAATGGGATGGAACAGTTTTGGAAATAATTTTAAAATTGAAGATTCTGATGCCGGTCTTGCCGGATTATCATTGGGGCTTGGATTTAATTTTAATAATGAAAAACAGATTTCATATTCATTTTCACCCAGTGCTGATCTGGGTGACAGTCATCGTATTACATTAACAGGAAGTATGTAATGATAAAAAAATCCAAGTCATTTTATTTTCTTCTGTCATTATTAATTTTTTCTTTTGTTTTTTCATCGTGTGGAATTGATAAACAGGGGGATCCAAAAAAAACCGTTATAAGTATGTTTGGTGCTATGGAGAAAAATGATAAAGCCGCTTTGGTTGCTTATCTTGATTTGCCGGAACTTATGAAAAACATTTCGGAAGATTATGCTTTTCATAGTGATGACGAACCGCGAGTATTTGATTCACCTCAACAAATTCTCGAAGACCTTACAGAAGGCGGACTAACTAAAAGAAGGTGGTTTTCTTACCAGAGAATCATCGGCAATGTCGAAAATTTTGGTGAAACAGCTACGGTGGAAGTCTCGTTTATCGATAATGAGAATTCAAAAGGTTATTTATCAAAATTTGGACTTCATAAAGTTAATGGAAAATGGAAAATTTATTCATTTAAAGCCATACCAAATACAGATTGATTAAGAACAATTATTATTTAGATGAGATTTCTTGCTCGCTTGTTTGACATCTTTAGTAGAATTATCTCAGGGCGTACTATACAGTCTAATATTCCATCGGTTTCCGTTCATGATTTAAAAGATATTGTTAAATCTAAACGCAATATTTTAGTTATTGATGTTCGTACCGATCCTGAATTTATAGAAGGTCATCTACCATTTGCAGATGATTTGATTCCTTATGATTATCTGAAGTATAACATGGGTAGAATTCCAATTGATAAATCTTCTGAAATTTATTTTTTCTGCCGAATTGGACGAAGAAGCGGTATTGCTACCAGCTATTTAATATCGCAAGGTTATATCAATGTTTATAATGTGTCTGGCGGAATTATAGAAAAAGGAGTTGTTATAAAAGGATCTGTTTTAGTGGGAAATGATACAAAAATATATTCTGGCTGCTATATTGTTGGACCTGTTGTTATTGGAGATGGTTGTGAGATAGGCCCGAATGCTTGCATTTTCC
>JAYEHE010000529.1:0-1511 GCA_034659415.1 Candidatus Zixiibacteriota bacterium
AGTAAATTCACCTGGCTCAGCCGCTCGACAATCAGAATCCAATAATTCATTTAGAATATTATTAACAACCGTCTGGCCGCCATGACAAAATATTTCCACCTGATCAAGTCCGGTAAATGAATTACCTTCCGGCATAAACACTGCAGTAACTTCGTCTATAATATTTTTTTGCTTATCCTGAAAATATCCATACCTCATTAAAAATGGTGGAAATGTTATTTCCTTATTAGATTTTGAAAAAAAATGGGAATTCAAAATAAACCGGCTGTGACTGCCGGCGAGACGAATAGCGGCAATACCGCCTTCGCCCGGAGGAGTTATAATAGCGGCGATTGTTTCATCGCCGCTTAAAAAACTTATCTTTTTTTTTTAATATTCATTGTCAGCTAATTTTTATTTGTGACGCCTTGTCTCTTTTAAATAGAACATAATCAAGCATAGAGAACAGAGAGAAGCATATATAATATAAAATTAACCCGGAAGAAAAACTATAAAAGAAGAAAGCAATCATAAGCGGCATCATATAAGTTAACGCTTTGTTCTGTTGGTTAGATGGCATAGTTACTTTCTGAGATAAGAATTGAGCAATAACCATAATAACCACTAAAATAATATACGGATCGGTAAAACCCTGTGCACCTCTTGAGAGATCATCAATAAACCAGATAAAAGGTGCATCTCTGAGAAGAATTGTTTGGCGGAAAACAGAAAACATAGCAAAGAGAATAGGCATCTGTGGAAGCATCGGCAAACAACCAGACATCGGACTGACTCCGTTCTCTTTATATAGTGCCATAGTTGCCTTATTTAATTCCTGAGGGTTTTTCTTATGTTTCTTTTTCAACTCTTCAAGTTTTGGCTGTAATACCTTCATCGCTTGCATCGATTTAAACGATTTCATTGACAAGGGAAGAGTGACAATTTTTACTAAAAGAGCTACCAGAATAATAACTAATCCATAATTAGGAATATAACCATACATGATTGGCAACAACCACATTAAACCAATTGCAAACGGTTTGAGTATCCATCCCACAAATGGCATTGTACCGATACCAAGAATATCATCGAGTCCAACATTATAGTCAGACATAATATTATAATCTAAAGGTCCAACGAAAACTGTAAAGCTGTCAGACACATTACTTACATTTGCAAAAGGCATCTCAAGTCCTGCAGTTATAGAACGTGATTCAACCGAAGATCCATCAGGAATTAAAATTTCTTTTTTTAACCCTTGTGCAAATACACCATCAGCAGGTCTATTTCTTGGGATTATAACCGCGGCAAAATATTTAGAACGCACACCCACCCATTCGGTACTTCCGGTTAATTCCTGATTGAGTTTATTATCATTAAAATCGTCAAGAGTTTCCCGTTCACCAGACATCATCGCTACCGCTTCAGTCGCTTGATAATCCATTTCAACCTGCGGTTCTGTTATACCAATAGGAGTATTCCATCTCAGATTATATTTTCTTTCAAAACCAAGTTGTTCCCGTCCATTAATT
>JAYEHE010000530.1:0-1505 GCA_034659415.1 Candidatus Zixiibacteriota bacterium
AAAAAATGGGTAGGATTATTTTTAATCCTACCCATTTTTTTAATTATAAAAAAACGACCCAATATATATTGAGTCGTTTGTTGAATTACTTTTTTTCAATAGAATAATGGACGGTTATCAGTATAGCTATTCGGACTTATATATCTCATGTCTTTATTCAATCGACTAACAAATAATTTGTAGGTAGCGTTACCCATAAAATTAATTGCTGTCTTTATCGAAAAAGATGGAGGAACACGCTTTATTATTCGCCCGAATTTAAATGTTTCTTTATAGGCCCATTTAAATCCATTGAAAAGTTCATCAACCGTCATTCTGGCAGGCTGAAATACAACATGCATTGTATCGTAGTCTTCCCAGTTGTGACTGATGATTCTCTTTTCTTCTGTAAGCCTTGCATAAAGTGGAGTTCCTGGATACGGAGTATATATTGAATATCGTGGTATATCAATATTTAACTCCTGGACACGATCTATTGTTTCTTGAAAAACGTCAAAAGTGTCCTCATCAAATCCAAAAACCATTGTACCCTGAACCATTATTCCATGATCGTGTAATTTCTGAACCACATCATGATAATGATTGATTTGGTTGAATCGTTTTTTAATCTTTCTCAAAGATTCTTGATTAAAGGATTCAAATCCAATCAAAAGGTAGGTACAGCCACTGGCTTGCATTAAGTCTAATAATTCATCATCTTCTGCAACTTGAACCGTAGCAAGACCACCCCACGTTTTGCCTAAAGGAATCATGGCACTAAACAATTCTTTGGCATACTGAACATCATCTACTAGGCTAACATCATTAATAGCTATTCTCTTACCAGGTAATAACTTGATGTCTCTGATTACTTCAGCTATTGGGCGACGGTAGAATTTGGGCCAAATGGCTGAAACGGAACAAAAATCGCAACGACGCATACAACCTCTTGTTGCTTGAATGGTATCAGGAATAACATAACCGCTTCGACGTTGTAAGTCATATCTAGGAGCAGGAACTCCAGACAAAATTACTGACTTATTTCTGTCATTATCTTCATAACGAGGTTTTAGTGCATTATTCTCAAAATCGATTAGTAGCTGTGGCCAAATATTTTCGGCCATGCCAATGACAATTGAGCTCGCATGTAGTGAAGCTTCTTCTGGTAGTATGGTAACATGAGGGCCACCCAATACTACAGTAATTCCTTTGTTCATATAATAGTTCGCAAAACGATAGGCTCTACAGGCAGTGCCTGTTAAGGTGCTAATACCGACGATATCTGGTTGATAATTATGTGGAACATTATCCACGCTCTCGTCGATTATCTTAATTTCGAATCGAGAGCTATCAATCATAGCTGCTAAGGTTGTTAGGGTTAGGGGGGCCTCTCTTAATGATTTAGAGATAGACCCAATCTTTATCGTATGCATATGCGCATCAGGCATAAGTAAAAGAACTTTTTTCAATTTATCTCCTTTTTTATTTATTTCTATCTATCCTGAAAAAGCTTACTTAATAATATC
>JAYEHE010000531.1:0-1501 GCA_034659415.1 Candidatus Zixiibacteriota bacterium
GATTAAACGGGTTAGGGTAGTTTTGTGTAAGACTATATTCAGTCGGCAGACCTAAATTAGATTCGTCTTCGATAGCAGTAGCAATCTGAATATTAATAGCACCAGGCTTGAAATCGGGGTATATACTGCCTCTGGCTGAATCAGAATTTGAATCAGCAAATTCTAATTGATCAGTTATTTCAACATTATTCCCTACTAGAATCTTGGAATATACAGTATCGATATCAACAGTTTGTAGAGATGCTAAAGCAGAAACGGTAAAATGGAATGTAGCTAATGTACCACCTGCGCCTGAATATGAGTTAATTTGTGAGTTATCAAATTTTGTTATACAGAATAAATAGAACTTACCAGCCTCAGGATATTGTACAAAATAATTAAAATTATTTCCCATAACGGAATTTGTAAATGAAATTGAATCTATAACAATTTCAGAATTTCCGATTTGAATCGGAATTAGATAACCAGATAAGGGAGCATTATTATTCTCAAGAGTAACATTAAAAGTTGATGACTCGCCCGGTTCTACTTCGACTGAGTCAATAGAAACCAACCCAGTGTAAGTTGTCTGTCCATAACCCTCAATTGGAGACATTGTCATTGCTATGACAAAAACAATTATAAATAGTAACAGTTTTCTCATAATTTAATCCTTTCTTATCCTCAATTTGCTGTCTGTGGACAGCTTTTCTATCCTCAGGACTCCTTAATGCAAAGGTTGTGCCTTAATTTTTAGAAATATAAATCATTAAAGATAAGACCGATAAAGACATCCTATGTAAAATCTAAACTGTTTGTTTTCATATATTTATACGCTATAAACCGAAAAAATATCATAAAAAATCAAAAAATATCATAAAAAACGCATAAATTGAAAATCAGACAATATGCAGTTACTGTCAAGTGTTTATGTGCATTTTTTTGCAGAATTGCAAATGAAAATCATCGTGGGTGTTAGCAGAAAAGTTGTCAAAACCCACCTATGGCGGATTGAGGCACCCGTACAATTGTCATTCCTGCGAAAGCTGTAAGTGCGCTGAAAGCGTGCAGGAATCCAGGCTTTTTTGTAAACGTTTGTGGTTATGCAAGTTTCACGGAAATGGGTTTGATTCCCCGATTTATAAGTTTTTTGATATACTTAACCTTAGAATTTCAAAAACATATCTGATTTTATAAAATTGTAAGTTGACATAATTTCCCTATTTTTATTAAAGGCAGATTTTATGAAAGATCTATGTTTTGGTAGGGAAATTGAACATTCAAGAAAAGGCAGGATCACTCAAAAATAAGAGAGACCCGCCCTTGTATATTCAAGAGCGGACCGTTGGTATTATTCTATTCAGGTTGCCAAACTTTCCATACTTTGCCAACTAAATCCGGACCAGGTTTAAGAGTAGGTTTACCCGGTTCCCAACCTGCCAGACAAGCCTCAGCACCTCCTCGCTACCAAAATTGATAATTTTGAAATAAAGACGTCGAAACCACAGAGATTTCGACATAT
>JAYEHE010000532.1:0-6883 GCA_034659415.1 Candidatus Zixiibacteriota bacterium
TATCAATCAGGTGGAAACTCAACTTCAAAACAGTGGTTACCATGAAGTATCACTGCTTTCACTATCATCATCTGATTACCCTGAGATAGACAAATTGGCAACTACCTTAGCAAGACGTCTTGCCCAGCAAAGAATTTCAATTGCTCTGCCATCGCTAAGACCGGAAACAATTACTTCGGAACTTTTAGATGCTCTTACAAAAGTTCGCAAAGTCGGCTTAACCCTTGCCCCGGAAGCAGGCACAGAACGACTGCGTCTGTTTTTAAGAAAAGATTTTCCCGACGAAGCAATATATGACACGATTAAATTAGCTTATGAAAAAGGCTGGACAACAATAAAACTTTATTTCATGATTGGTCTTCCAACTGAAACCGAAAAAGACCTGCTCGGCATTGTCAATATTGTCAAAACTATTCATGAAATTGGCAGAAAATATCAAGGTAGAAAAACTCTCAATATAACTCTTTCACCATTTGCACCAAAACCCCACACCCCGTTTCAGTGGGATGAAATTTGTAATTTGAATAATATTTTGGATAAAATAAACTTCATAAAAAGAAACTGTCGCATTAATAATGTCAACTTCAAACATAACTCGGTCGAGATGAGTCATCTTCAAGCTGTTTTTGGAAGAGGAAATAGAAATCTGGGAGCAGTAATTGAATCTGCATATTTAAAAGGTTGCCGGTTCGACGGCTGGACCGAACATTTTATTTGGAATAACTGGGTTGAAGCATTTAAAGAAAATAATATTGATTTCGATGAAAAATTAAGAGCCATTCCCTTTTCTAAAAATCTGCCATGGTCGCATATTCGCAAAGGAGTATCGGTCGAACATCTTAAAAATGAACGTAACCGAACTTCGGTACAATTAAAAGATTACATACCTCGTACAAGCAGTAATCAAAATTATGAAAATAATTCTATGTTGCAATATGGCCGTTCAAAGAAAAAAGTTGTTTCCAGAAATGCAACTGCCCCAACAAAAAATCATGTAAGAATTATTTGGGGTAAAACAGAAAAATTTAAATACTCTTCTCACCTTGACATATTAAGATTATTTGAACGTTCCATAAGGAAAGCAAAACTCCCTGTTGCTTACTCTCAAGGATTTAATCCTTCTATGAAGCTCTCATTTGGTCCGCCGTTGCCGCTGGGGTTTACATCGGAGTGTGAAATTTTCGATGTAGTTTTTGATTCAATTGTTATGCCTTATATGATTGAGAATTTAAAAAAAGTTTTGCCCGAAGGCATCAATATAATTAATTTTAAAATTATTATGACAAAATCAAAATCTCTCGGAGCGGCTTTAAACAGAATTACATATAAAGTCCCATATCAGAAGTTTTTGAACTATGAAGAAATACAAAATAAACTTGATAATATTTTATCTCAGAAAAATATCTTGATAGAACGTGTAGGAAAGAACAAAACAACCGAAATTGATATAAGACAAGGTATTTACCAGTTGAATGTAGATAATGAATTTATCACTATGACGCTTGGTATAGGAACTGGCGGATATGTTAAGCCAACTGAAATCATTGATTTACTTGATGTCAAAGAAAATAAAGAATATTTGGCATATCAAATTCATCGCCAGGCAATGTATCGAGTTGATGATGATGGTAACAAAATAGAACCGTTAAGTATATAAATGTATAAAAGAAAAAATTTAAAATTTGATCCGGTTCGTGTAGCCGCAGTCGAAGCTCTGGTTCTGGTAGAACAGGGTGAACAATCAGATAATGCTGTTAAGAATGTAAGTAGAGGGAAAAATTTTCGTCCGATAGATAATCGTTTTCTGATGCAACTTGTTAATGGTGCAGTGAAAATGAGACGAAGGTTAGACCATGAAATAAAATTTTACCTCGCTAAACCATCAATTAAACTTCCTATTCTTCTTACAAATATTTTACGGCTCGGCATGTATCAACTTCGTTTTACAGATAAAATTCCTGCCGCCGCCGCAGTCAATGAATCAGTAAATATCTGCCATCATATGCTTGACAAAAGAAGAGCTAATCTGGCAAATGCGGTTTTAAGGGCTGCTATCAGAGAACCTAAAAAAGTTAAATATATATCTAAAGAAGAAAATCCTGTCAAATATTTGGCAGATTTTTACAGTTTCCCTGATTTTTTCGTAGAGTACTGCTTGAAAGAATTTGATATAGAAAATACAGAAATATTACTTAAAAAATATAACTTGCCTCCTCGCGTTACTTATCGTGTGAACTATTTAAAAGCTAAACCGGAAGAAATTAGTGAATTTCTTACTGAAAAAGGTATCAAATTTAGCCCCGGTAGTTATCTAAATGAATTTTTACATATTGAGAGTGGCGGTTTGCCTTTTGAAGAAGAACTTATTGAATCCGGAAAAGTTTTTGTTCAGGATGAATCTTCCGGCCTTCCTGTTCGTTTATTAAATCCTCGTCCTGGAAGTTCTGTAGTCGATTTAGCCGCCGCACCAGGAGGAAAAGCTACTTACTGTGCTGTAAAAATGAGAAATAAAGGCAGAGTAACCGCTATTGATAAATCTCATAATCGATTGGAGCTATTAGTAAAAAATAGCAATAGGCTTGGAATAAATATTATTTCTCCGGTAGTTTGTGATATGGGTGATTTTAAGGGTGGTCCATTTGACAGAGTAATATTAGACCCTCCCTGCACTGGTTGGGGCACAGCCGGAAAACATTCAGATTTACGCTGGTCGAAAAAGCCGGATGATATCACTAATCTTGCTAAAATACAAAATGCTTTAATAGATAAAGCAGCTCAATTGGTCAAACCGGGCGGCGTAATGGTTTATTCTACTTGTACTATTATTAGAGAAGAGAATGACCAGATTGTTGAAGAATTTCTATTGAGAAATCAAGATTTTGAGATTGAGTCAGCAACAGAGTATTTTGATGAGAAAATTGTCAATGCTCGAGGGTTTGTAAAAACTTATCCGCTAACTGAAAATATGGACGGCTCTTTCTGTGCCCGTCTCAGAAAAAAAATCTGATTTTTTCTGATATTTCTTAATTGAAACCTAATATTAAACTTGCTTTAATCACTAAGATTATCAAAAATGTATCTATTAGTTTAATAGGAACTTTTTGAATATAAACGGTTAAAAATTATATGTCACAAATAAGAGCATCAAGGTTTAATAAAAAACCGCGAAGAAAAAGAAAATTTCTGGAAAATATATTACCGGTTGGTAGCTGGCAAAGAATATCTGTTACAATGATTATTCTGCCTTTGTTTTTTCTGTTTTTATTAGCCATAATAACCGACCAATTTATAATGCCTCAAATTACAAGATATGGCTCAGAATTTCCCTTACCTGATTTTTCCGAATTGAGATTGGTTGAAGCTCAGTATAATATTTCAGAACTTAATTTAAACTATGAAATTGCATCTCATGAATACTCGCCCGGAAAAGAAAAAGGGATTGTCTTAAACCAATTTCCAATTGCAGGCACCAAAGTTAAACCGGGGCGTAAAATAAAATTGGTTGTCTCAATGGGACAAAAATTAGTTCCTATCCCTGTTGTTGCAGGTCGCTCAGTAAGACAAGCAATGCTTGATTTAGAATCATCCGGTTTAATACTGGGTGAGATTGCTTGGGCATTTTCAGATACCTTACCGGAAAAAATTGTTGTCTTCTCATACCCAGCCGCCGACACAGAGATTCCTATTGGCTCACCCGTAAATTTAATGGTTAATCACGGAAGGGCATCTAATTTTACTTTTATGCCGAAAATTATTGGATTAACTGTTACCGAAGCTATTAAACGACTTGAGGATAAATCACTCAAAGCGGGTATTATTAATTATAAGACCGATGAAAACTATCTTCCGGAAACGGTCTTAGAACAATCAGAATCGGTTGGAACTGAACTTGATGTAGGCACCGAAATAGATTTGGTTGTCAGCACAACGGAATAAAATTTCTTGGGCAGGTAGAGCCTGTGCCCTTGATTCTTATCAATCAACTAAACAATGCAACGAAAAATTGACTTTGTACGTAAAAATACTAATCTCTGACAACCCTTTAATCGCATACCTTAAAGCTTCATCAACGTCTTTGGCAATTATTATCCCCTTAACTTTTTGACCATCTTCAGCAACATTCTCTTTTACCCAATTTATATATCTGAGAGTCTGGCCTACGGTTGCATCAGAAGTCTTACCTCTTTTTAGTTCAATCACTATTAAATCATTTGTTTTCTTTTCAATAGCAAGAAAATCTATACTCCAAATTCCTGCAGGAAACTGCCTACCATCTTGATCATCAGTTGAATAAAGACAAATATCTTCATCCCAATTTATTACATTCCAATTTTTATGAATAAATTCTTCTAAATGAGACTCAAGTGCAAATTCTGATTCACTTTCAATATCTTTTTTCTTAGAGATTTGCTCAATTAGTGTAGGATTATATTTCCCAGTAATAATATTATAATCTTTTTCAGAAATTTGCCTAATTCCCCCCTGTAAATAAGCAAACCAAAATTCCTTGTTATCAATAAAATTTAGATTCTCAATAATAGGTTTAATTTCTATAGGTTTACTCCAAATTTGTATTTTTTCTAAAAAAACACCGTAATCTGTAGTTAAATACGATTGTTTGTGACAATATTTATTTTTCTGTTCAATATCTAATTTAAAACTCTCTGAAGCCAAAACTGCTTCGCCAGACAAAACCATAGACGGTATTCCAACGTAGAAAATAACAACATCATCCTTTTCAAGATTTTTACGATTTGGTGTTTTTTCACCTACCCCCCAGAACTTATCTTGCATTCTAATTTTAAATATTTCATCTGCAGCAATCTTATCGCTTCCATCTTTTTTTCTTGTAACAGTAAATAGCCAATATTTCATATTTAAATGCCTCAAGTTTATATTAAATAATAATTGAAATAGTCAGAAACCCTTTTTCTTATTTTAAATATTGTTTTTTTAATCTTTAAAATATCGTGAATTGTATTGAACTCTGCAATTAATACTTTACAATTAGGTGATAAATCAGATAAAATTAAGAATTTTCCACAGGCGAGTAGAATTTCGATATATATTTATTTTTTTAATAACTATATCGAACTATTCAATCAACAAACTCTCTTTATAAATCCTGCTTGACAATTCAAATATTTTCTCGTCATTTGTGCTTATGAAAAATAAAACAATATATTTTTGCCTGTTGCTAATACTTATAATAATCGGATGTTCCCAATCTGAAAAATCGGAACAGAAACTGATAACCACAGATTCTACTCTTTTACCAGATTCCGAGCTTTTTGGAGCCACTACTTATCTTTATGACGGCAGCCGGAAAACCACTCAAATAAAAACCGGTAAAATAATTAAATATGAAAAACTTGACTCTGCAATGGCTTATCAGGTCAATGTACTGATTTTTGATTCTTTGGATGCAATTTCAAGCACTATTGTTGGTGATTCCGGTCTGATTAAGGAAAAAATTGCCAAACTGGAATTGTTCAGCAATGTTGTGGTTGTTAGTAATGACTCTATCAAACTTGAGACAGAGCATTTATTCTGGAATTCCAAAACCCAAAAAATCGAATCCGATGTATTTGTCAAAATTACTAAAGATGGCAGTGTCACCACTGGCGTGGGACTTGAGGCTGACAAAGACCTCTACCCATTCAAGATTCTTAACGCCTCGGGTGTAATCCAAAATACAGAAAATATTACAGAGTAGAAAACCTACCAATCCGCTCGTTTTTTTCTTGCATTTAATATAAAACCGCCTTTCATTTAACTTTCGGAATGAGTATTGTCCGAAAACAAAAACTACCGAAAAATTTAATCAAAACCAAAGGGAGTGCTATTTCTCTATGACCGAGCAATTTAAAGCTATGAGCTGTTATATCCTCGCCGGAGGGAAAAATTATCAGGAAGATTTTGTCCCGACCGGAGATTTAACCCGTCTGGAAGCAGGGTACCGCCGCTACGCCAAAATATTTGAAAAAGTCAAATTAGTAATAAAAAAAGACCAGGCTAAAGAACATTACCTGAATTATCCTCATGTTCTGGATAAAAGTGACCGGAAAAATTTCAGTGTCGGCGTAGAAACCGCTCTAAAAGATGCCAAATGCGATGTGGTTTTTATCGGCTCCAGCGACCTTTTAGATTTCCCTTTGGAATGGCCCGTTAATCTTATCAAAGATTATCAGGGTGAATCATTTTTAGGATATCTGATACCTGACAAAAACGACAACAGCAAAAAACACCTTTTCGGTATTTATAACAAAAAAGTAATATCAGATATGATAGCTGATAAAACCAATTCTGATATAATCAACCAACTGGTTCAATCCGGCAGGCTTCTTCCGGTACCCTCGAACAACTAAATAAATTATCAGTTTTTCATTTGGATTTAATTCAATTAATAATATAATTTTAATCAAAATATTCAAATTGATTTAAAATATTTTATGAAAATATAATATATCTCTCAGATTGACATTTCTGTCAAACCAATATACTTTTCTTTTTTAATATAAGGCATTCATGAATAAATATTTTGATTTCACAAGTCGTCAGTTAAAATTTCTAACTGTCTTAACAATAATAACAGTTATCAGCGGAACTTTCATACTCATTAAATCTTATGCCACCCCAACTGAAACATCTCCCAACATTGAAGTTTTCTCAGACTCCGATGAGCATTATCTTGGGATTTTTGTGCTGGATCCCAACACTGCTCCGGCTGATTCATTGGAGCTGATTCCTGGAATTGGTAAAAAATTGGCTGATAGAATTTTAGAATATAGAAAAAATAATCGGTTTAAAAAAGAAGTTGATATTACCGAAATCAGAGGAATCGGGGCGAAGACATATGAATATATTAAACCATACCTCAAAA
>JAYEHE010000533.1:0-6848 GCA_034659415.1 Candidatus Zixiibacteriota bacterium
AGTTGTCAATTTTAGAAGTTGGAATAGTCCTTCCCTGCATGGAACACATTTTCCGCATGATTCTGAAACTAAAAATTCAAGGAAATATTTAGCAACGTCAACCATACAGGTTCTGTCATCCATGACAATCATTCCGCCGGATCCCATCATCGCTCCGACCTCGGTAAGAGTGTCAAAGTCAACTGGTAAATCAAGCTGTGATTCTGGCAAACATCCGCCCGATGGACCTCCGGTTTGAACCGCTTTGAATGGTCTGCCGTCTATAATACCGCCGCCGATATCGTAAATAATTTCCCGTAAGGTGATACCCATCGGAACTTCAATCAATCCCGTATTTCTGACTTTTCCTACTAATGAAAATACTTTTGTGCCACTGCTTTTGGGAGTGCCTAATTTTTTATACCAGTCCGCTCCCTTGTCGATTATTATCGGAACATTGACTAAAGTTTCAACATTGTTTAAAACAGTAGGTTGATCATAAAGACCTTTGATTACCGACCGAATGTATTTAGCTTTCGGTTCACCAACTTCACCTGCGACTGATTTCATCAGAGCCGATGATTCACCGCAGACAAAAGCTCCGGCACCTCTGGCGATTTTTATTGAAAATGAAAAATCAGTTTTTAGAATATTATCACCTAATAACCCTAAGTTTTCACAATCATTGATTGCTTTTTCAAGGTGGGTGACTGCCAGCGGGTATTCCTCCCTGACATAAATATAACCTTGTTTGGCACCGATGGCATAGGCGGCAATCATCATTCCTTCTAAAACAGCATGCGGGTCGCCTTCCATAATGCTCCGGTCCATAAAAGCACCGGGGTCGCCTTCGTCGCCGTTGCAAATCACATAATGAGCTTCCGCTTTAATATCTTTACAAATCTTCCATTTTCTACCAGCAGAAAAACCACCACCACCTCGTCCGCGTAGTCCTGATTTTGTTATTTCCTGAATGACTTCATCCTGGGACATTTTGGAAAGAACTTTAGCCAATGCCTGATATCCACCGTATGCGATGTACTCATCTATACTGTGGGCGGAAATTTTCCCAAGATTTTTTAAAGCGATTCGTTTCTGATGTTTGAAAAAAGGTATATCGTGGTAGTCGGTTATTTTCTTTTTATCTACTGGATTAGTGAAAAGCAATTTTTCAATGATTTCATCTTTTTTAATAGATTTTTCAATAATATCTTCTACATCTTTAGCTTTCACTTTGGAGTAAAAAGTGCCGTCTGGTTCGATAACAACTAACGGACCCTGTTCACAGAAACCATGACAACCGGTTTCTTTAAGGGCTTCAACGGTGAACCCTTTTATTTTACGTTTTTTTAAAATGTCCCGAAAAGCATCAACCAATTTTAGAGCACCATTGGCAATACAACCAGTACCACAGCAAACCATAATTTTCTTGGGGTATTGATCCTGCTTTGCAAGATGTTCTTTCCTAATTTTATTCAGTTGTTTAGGATTAGCTATTTGCATACTATTTAGCCTTTAACAGTTTCTTAACGTTGCTGACTTTAACTGAGCCATGATATTTATCATTTGTTATAACAACAGGAGCCATAGCACAAGCTCCTACACAAGCAACTTCTTCTAAAGTAAATTTCTTGTCCTTGCTTGTTTCGCCTGATTTTAAATTGAGAAGCGATTCGATTTGATCTTTGATAAGTTTTGCACCTCTAATATGACAGGCGGTACCGGTACAAACTTTAATAACAGTTTCTCCTCGTTCATTTAAACTGAAAGAATTATAAAAAGTGGAAACTGAAAAAACTTTACTCAAAGGTATATCAAGCACCTTTGATGTTTCAGTTAGAGTTTCAGGTGGGAGATATTGATATTCTTTCTGAATATCCTGAAGAACCGAAATTAAAGATTCTTGTGTTTTAGGATAACGGTCGAAAATTTCATGGAGTTTATCTAAGTTATGACTCATGGTTTTACCTTCGTTCCTATATTTGCATTTGCGTATTTTAAAGCATCCTTAAAAACCGTCAAGTTGATCTCCAGTAAATTCTTTTTGTGTCCCAGTTTCTTTGTAATCACTTTTTCGAAGGTTTTAGGGGAGACTATTTTTGAAATTGCCGCAAAAGCCCCCAGCATAACCAGGTTAGATGCTTTTGGATTGCCATGTTTTAACGCCATTTCATGACAAGGCATTAATAATTGTGTGATATCTGTTCTTTGAGATTTAGCTTCTATAAGTGAACTATTGACCAGAAGGAAACCATTTTTTTTGACTTTTGATTCAAATTTATCAAACGAAGGACGATTAAAGACGCATATACATTGTGGATTATTTATTATTGGTGATCCAATTAAGTCGTCTGAAATAACCACTGTGCAATAAGCGGTTCCACCACGCATTTCCGGTCCATACGAGGGGATCCAAGCGACTTGTTTGCCTTCTTCAATTCCTGCATAAGCCAGAAGCTGGCCGGCTGTCATAATTCCCTGACCACCAAATCCGGCGAAAGTAACTTCAAATTGATTCATTTAGAGTCCTCCCCATCATTCGGTCTTTTAAAAACTTTTAACGGGAAGAAATTCATAAGATTTTCCTTAAGCCATTTGTTCGATTCCGAAGGAGTCAATCCCCAGTTTGTTGGACAGGTTGAAAGTACTTCAACCAATGAAAAACAACGCCCTTCTTTCTGATAAGTAAATGCTTCTTTGATAGCCTTTTTAGTCTGAATTATATGTTGAGGGTCATGTACCGAAGTTCTTTGAATGAATGAAGGAGTCGCTAAAGTCGCTAACATCTCTGATATTTTAAGGGGCTGTCCGGTTTTGGAAGCATCACGTCCAGCTGGACTGGTTGTTGTTATTTGACCCGGAAGAGTAGTGGGCGCCATCTGTCCGCCAGTCATACCATAAATAGCATTATTCACAAATATGATAGTAACTTTTTCACCTCTGTTGGCGGTATGGATAATTTCACTGGTTCCAATCGAAGCCAAATCGCCATCACCTTGATAAGTAAATACGGTCATGTCCGGTCTTAATCTCTTAAATCCGGTTGCAAGAGCAGGAGCTCGTCCATGAGGAGCTTCAAGGAAATCACAATTAATATAATTGTAAATCAAAACAGAACATCCGACGGGTGCAACACCTACTGCTTTTTCGCGAAGCTCTAATTCGTCTAATGCCTCAGCAACCAAACGGTGGATAATTCCATGAGTACAACCGGGGCAATAATGTGTCACTTTTTCGGTCATCGACTTTGGTCGGGAGAAAATTGTTTCAGTGTTCATTGCCATTATTTGCCTCGATTATTTTTCTTATTTTTTCCGGATGATACGGAATATTTTTTAATCATTTCTTTAACTTTTTCTTTAACTTCTTCAGGGGCAGGAACAATTCCTCCTGTACGTCCGAAGAATTCATGAGGTTTTGATCCTTTGTTGGCTAATTCAATATCTTCATACATTTGCCCTGTACTCATCTCAACTGTAAGAACTGCTTTGATATTTTTTTTATTTATTTCTTTTTGAAGGGCTTTTTCTGGGAAAGGGAAGAGGGTAACTGGACGAAACAAGCCAACCGAAATACCTTCATCTTTTAATTCGTCAATAGCAGTTTGACAGATTCTTGCCATAGTACCATAAGAAGTAATTAGAATTTTATTTTTTGCAGAAACATTGTAAGCTTCATTACGACATTCATCTTTTTTCATCATCTCATATTTATCATGTAGCTCCCAACTATTATCTTCAAGCTCTTTAGGGTCTAAAAATAGAGATTTAATAATTCTTGGTTCTCTCCCAGAAGCTCCGGTTGTAGCCCAATCTCCCGAAGAGGTTTCTGGTTCTTCATAATTATCAGGAAATTCAACCGCCTCCATCATTTGTCCAATCATACCATCTCCTATTAACATGACTGGGTTGCGGTATTTGTCAGCAAGACGAAAAGCAAGCATCATAAGATCAACTGCTTCCTGAATTGTCGAAGGAGCTAACACTAAAAGCCGATAATCTCCATGTCCGCCGCCTTTTACTGATTGGAAATAATCTGATTGTGCAGGTAAAATTCCACCTAAACCAGGTCCACCACGCATAATATTTACAAAAACTGCAGGAAGTTGAGCACCGGCAATGTATGAAATTGATTCTTGCATAAGACTTATACCCGGGCTGGACGAAGTTGTGAAAACTTTTTTGCCTGTTGAAGCGGCACCAAAAATCATGTTGCCTACTGCCACTTCACTTTCGCCTTGTACGAAAACTCCATCCACTTCCGGCATCCGTTTCGCAAGATATTCCGCAACTTCGGACTGAGGTGTTATTGGGTAACAGAAGTATGCCTTGCATCCAGCTTGAATAGCCGCCTCAGCTATAGCTTCGTTACCTTTCATTAAAACTTTTGCCATAATATTCCTCTAATATCTTTTAATATTCGAATAAAGCATAAACCGTTCCATGACTGTTAACTTCAATGGCACAGTCCGGACAATTGATAGCACATATCCTACACCCAATACAGCGCGAAGGATCATGCACAGTGGCATAATAATAGCCTTTAATAGTAATGTCCTTTGACATCGAAAGGATCTGTTGTGGGCAGACTTTGACACACAGTTCGCATCCTTTACAATGATTTTTATCTATAGTGACACCAGGCATTTTTGTTCCTTATATTGGTCTGGTATTTTTTGCTTCCCAGGGTTTTAACAGTTGTCTTTCTAAAGGAAGGGTGGCTTCGTTTAGTTTTGTCCCGTCAATTTCTTTTAATATATTCTTTAATCCACTAACAAATAACAAAGGAAGGTTTAGCTTTTTGCTAACAACTCGGGCAAGTTCTACCCCTTCCAATATTATTTCTTTAGTAGTGTTTTCCATCAAATGAGTATTGGAGATTAATCCGGTAAATTTCAACCTTGAAGATTTTTCAATATCTCTAATCATTTTCGTTGATTCTTCAAGATTGGACGTAAAAGGTCTTCTGGCATTTAGAACCAGTAACATTTCATATTCTACATTTATAAATGCGTCAGATAATGAACTTAATACTCTCGACCCAGTATCATCACCGCCAACATCCAAAATCAATAAATCATCATTATTTTTCTCGATAGCACCTTTAATTTCCGGTAAGATTATTGGTAAATCAGCATAAAATTGTCCGCCTTCGGGGACAATTGATTTAATCCCTAATTCGGTTAGAGCTTTAATAGCTTCTCGAGAGCGAAAATACGGATTTATAATATCAAGATCAGCGATAGCAATTTCATAATCCTGGTTAGCTTTTAGATAACAGGCTAAATTAACAGCTACTTCAGATTTTCCGCTTCCATAGCCACCGACAATTATGATAATTTTTTTAGAAAATTCTGTTATCTTCGCTTGGCTCACTACTAAATCCATTTATTTAATAATTTACTTTGATAATTTGAGTAAATTATAGTTTTAAAAAATAATCTTTATTTTCTTGTTGAAGAAATAGTAAAAGAGTGATAATGTCAACCTTTAGTGAAAAAAAATAACGATATTTATAAGATTGGCGAAGTGAAATTTTATATGTTATACTGTTATGGTATAATAAAATGAAATGATTTATGTTAAAGATTTTATGATTAACATTTTTTGGGAAAGCGAATAATATGCAGAGAATTACAAGAAATAAGCTGATTTTAATCCTGTTTTTAATCTCAGGATTTATTTTAAGTTGTGGTACAAAAGACGGAGACAAATCAGAAAATAATTTGAAAACAGATACTGCAAAAGAAAAAAATATCGCAACTCAAATAAAAAGCAATGACACTTCATACGAGAATTGGATTTCATACACTTATGAGGATATTATCATATTGTATTCCTCTGAAAACGTATTTGTTGATAACCTTGAAGGTATGGCAAAAGGTTTTATGAAATTCAGAAAACAGGTTTGTGATTATTTCAGTATTCAAATACCAAAAGATACAATTACTATTTATTACTATACCGGTTATGGTCAACTGGAAAAATATACAGGGATAAATTATCCTTTAGTTGATGGTAATAAAATTCATTACTCAATGCCATTCAATTTGGGTGCATCTATGACAGAATATGTTCTATATAATTGGCACCCTATAGAACCTAAATTTAATTTTATTAAACAGGGCATAATGACGTTGTTTGATTTTTCGGGGCAGGATTATCATGAGATGACTTTGAATTTTATTGATGAGAAGAAGCTTCTCTCTCTTGAAGAGTTGGTGGCTGATACAACTATTAATATGTTCTATGAAAAATACCAATCAGCCGAGGCGGCATCGTTTGTTGCTTTTGTGTTAGAGAATTATCATTTGGAGGCTTTGGAAAAACTATATTTATCTGAAGATTCATTTCCTAAAGCGGTGAATGAAATTTTTAAAACCAATGTTGATGTTTTACAAAACCGGTGGTTGGAGTTTACTGAGAAGGCTTATTACAGACAGCTCAATAATTGAATGGTTTTTCGAATTTGAAATGAATTTGAAATAGATCTGATTTTCCTCATAACATAGTTTCTGTGGGCGTCTGCCGCCCACAATTTTAAGTGACCGTTGAATCTTCAGATTCAACGAAAATTTGGGTGAATCTGAAGATTCACCCATCACGATCTGTGTCGAAACCGTATGGGTTTCGACCTCTGACTTTTTTACAGTTTCCACAGGAAAAGCAAAAAAAATTAGTAGTTTGCTATGGTGGATGTAAATCCTTCGATTTTATTATTGAAATTGCAAATAAAATAATCATATATTAGACTATGTAGAAACTGATACGTTATTTCTCAAATTTCAAAGGAAATTATGGAGAGTATGATGGCAAGCAGACAAATGGAGTTAATAGTTAAATGAAAAACCATAAATTTATTCTTTTAAG
>JAYEHE010000534.1:0-6779 GCA_034659415.1 Candidatus Zixiibacteriota bacterium
ATAAAGTCTTTTCACACTCTCCGGCATTCAGATCATTAATCAATACGTTTACACAATCGCTGGGCGTAAGTGAAGAAAAATCACATATATTTTGCTGGTACGGACTATATTAGTAAATTTGTACGTACGTATATAAATACATAATCATGGACACAAAATTAACTTTAAAACTAGACAAACTTGTGATTGAACAAGCAAAAAAATATGCATCTTCACATAATAGGAGTTTATCAAGAATTATAGAATCTTACTTGAAATCATTAATTAATCGTGACAAAAATGACGCTGAATCAGATTTTGAAATTTCACCTTTTGTAAAAAGCATGTCTACCGGTGTTAATATTCCTGCAGACTTTGACTATAAGTCTGAGATTTTGAATCATTTAACCGAAAAATACAAATAGACATGAAATTATTTTGGGACACAAATGTAATGTTTGACTTTTTGGGTGAACGTGATCCTTTCTACATTTCAGCCGCAAAAATTGCAACATTAGCAGACAAAAGAGAAGTAACAGTTATTGCCTTAGCTTTATCTTATGCAACTATAAGTTATTTACTTGCTAAATACGAAGGACTGGAAAAGATAAAGGAAAAATTAAGGAAGTTTAAAGTCATATCTGAAATATGTGAACTGGACGAATTAATAATAGAAAAAGGTTTAAACTCTGACTTTTCAGACTTTGAAGATTCTTTACAATATTATGGTGCACTAAGAACCGAATGTGACATAATAATTACCAGAAACGGAAAAGATTTTAAGAAATCTAAAATACCAGTAATGACACCAGATGAATTTCTAAATAGCATCAAGAATTAAAGTGTTGGCAGTGGTGAGCAAATATATTTGCTATTACTATAAGATAATAAGTATGGCGTTAGTCCATATTGGTAAACAGTAAAAAGACGACATTGTCAGTATAAGAAGCCAAAAAGCCATAAGGGGATTGAATTTCCGCTGCCAATTTCGATCTGGTCTTTTACCAGATATGCATTTGAGAGTCCCTTTATTTGTCGGTGGTTTTTGTTAGCTCCAGCCACTTCAAAGGTGATGCCTGTAGCTGTTTGGAAATCAGCATGCTTGCTCGAAAAAACAGATTCTGCACTTTTAATTTGATTTTGGAAAAAGGTTTCCCTTGCAGATCCTTTATTGGTCATTTCATTCCCCAGAACATGCATTAGATTCGTATTGTTCAAGTAAATCTTTGCCGGTTTATTCAAGCTATTAACACCCTTATATGGCTTTTGTAGTAAGCTTATCTGGGCAGCTTGATGCAGATAGTATAAATAAGACTTCAGTGTATTCAGGCTAATCCCGGTTCGCTCACTCAAACTGGTCAGGTTTGGCTGAAAAGGGGCAAATGTAGAGATTACCTGCAGCAATCGTTTTAACATTTGAATATGTCCGATTTGCATATTCATAAATTGAGGAATGTCTACCTCCAACACCAAGTGAACGGTTTCAAGAAGCTTTTGATCAAAAGACGACAAACCCTCGAGATAAAAAGGATAGTATCCATATCTCAGATAATTATCAAAAAACTCCAGTGGTTTTATTTGCGATATGATCTCTGCTGCAATGCCTACATGGTCATTGATCATATCAGATAATGGTAAAGGATCGAATGATGTGTTGAGTTCAAACTCAAGAAACTCTCTAAATGAAAGTCCGGGCATGTCATAGGTAAGCGCCCGCCTGCTTAGATCTGCTTTGGCTTTGTGCAGTTCCAGAAGAGACGAACCCGTATATATCACTTTTAAATCCGGTAGATCATCATACATGTTTTTCATCTCAATAGCCCAATTCGGATACCGATGTACCTCATCAATAACCAGGAGTCTTCCACCCTTCTTTGAAAATATTGAAGCCAGATCGTATAAGCGGTTTTCAGAAAAATACAGATTGTCAGCGCTAATGTACAGGCTTTTCTCACCAACCCCATAGTTAAGTCTGAGATACTGAAGCAATAGAGTTGTCTTACCAATCCCCCTCGCACCTCGTATGCCAACCATCTGCTGAGACCAATCAACCTGACTGATAAACCTTCTCACCCGACTGATATCAATTCGTGCAATTTTCTCATTCGAGAGCTGAAATAATCGTTCCATAAGTATATTATTATCAATACAAAGATAATAAAATTAATAAAACCATTAATGCACTGATAAAATTAGAGATGTATAGATTATTATTGAAATGAAGTTCTTACTTTCCGTATCGTTATCACTCTAAAGCTGGAGCTGGTTAGCAGACAATAATTTCACAGGAAGTAAACGTAGAGAGCACTGAGGATGATCATGCTACATCCTGATTCTTAACAATCATGTCAATAGCCATTTGAAGAGATGAATCGTGATTTGACCAGTGGTCTAGAATTTCAATAGCCTTAACCAAAGAGATCTTTCCATTAATATATTCCTCAAAAACAATCCAGAATCCGGCAAAACGAATATCATAAAGCTCACAAAGTTTAGCGATGGAAGATGATTTTGGCATGCAATCATCTGTTTCATATTTAGAGACATCAACCCCGGATTCCTGAAGAACCTGCTGCTGACTCAAGCCTTTCTTTATTCGAAGACCTTTTAAAAGCTCTTGTAAAGCTCTACTGTTGCAATCTGAAATGATTTTTTTCATAGCACATCGGGATAAAATAAATACTCTGTGTCACACTCTCTGAAGAAAATGGGGGAGATTTATTTCAGACAGGTTCGTGATTCTTAGTCCAAAGGTGGAAAAAGACTCGGGAAATAGCAAGTAAAAATCGAAAACACCGGAAAAATCCGGTAAAATAATTTTTACTGGGGGGGGGTAAGTCGCAGGAGTAGAGGTGATTAGGTAAATGTGGTTTTTTGAATTTACCGGAGTTTTTCTGAGGATGTTGTTGGGAGTGGCTTTATCTTTAATGTGAATTGTTGATGGTGAATTATGTGATCAATGAGGAAGCAATACTGAAGAGAATCGATATGTGTTATTTATCTTAAAACAAATTAAATGAATGTCCGCAATCATATACCATCCATATCCAACAAAATTCAAAATGAAGAAAGATAGATTCATAATCATAATTCTGATTGCCGTAAATATAGTCACATGTTTCTTTTTGTATAGTGATAGGAAAGGATTTAGACAAACTGTTTCGATGTGGGAATCTGCATATAGTTCTAAAGATAGTGAGATCTCGTTGAAATTTAATGAAAAACTTGCAGAGCTATATTATGAAGATCTGAAACTAGAAAATGTGGCTAGCATTGATTGTGATAATGATACAGTTAATATTTTCGAAAAAGAGGAATTTGATATTAGAAGGCTTGTGATAATTATAAATTCTGATCATTGTAGGCCATGTCAAGAAATTGTATTGCGTGATTTGAGAGAAGTAATTAAAGAAGAAAAAATTAACGTAATTTATTTAACCGATTTTAATAATTTTATTTTGTTCAAAAATTTCTATAGATATCTAAATGTGGAAAGAGGCATTTATAATATTTTGAATGAATCTATTTTAACTGCCCCTCTAAAGCATGAAAAACCTATTTTAGCATTATTGTCCAAAAATGGAAGAATTGGGAATGTTTATATTCCAAAAGGAGATGATATAGAGGGGATTAGAAACTATATTAGAATAATTAAAAAGAAACTATGAACCGAACATGACAAAAGGAAAAACTATTTTGACGCACACGCGGATGATTATTTTTGTTATGTGAGCTACATACGACAATTTAAAATAAATATAAACGGATGAAATATCAAATATTAATCTTGATTTCGGTAATTATATTTTCTAACGGTTGCTCCATAAAATCCGGAAAAGAGGGAATTAGCGATTCTCCACAAGTAATTCGCCTTAATGCTCAACTTGGGATTTCAAATAGTGGTTATATGACTGAACTATTTGATTTAGCAGACATAATCCAATTGGAGACTACTGAAGAAAGCCTATTAGGGCAAGTAACTAAAATGGAAGTTGTTGACGATCGTATTATCATTTTGGATAAGCTTAGTGCTTTAAAGCTACTAGTTTTTGACTCGAGAGGGAAATTCTTATTTAGCAGTGGTTCAAGTGGTAAGGGGCCACTTGAAATATCATCATTAGATGACTTTTGTATTTGGAAGAACAAAATATACCTCCTTGATCTGTTCCAAAAGAAAGTGGTGATTCAAGATCTAATTACTGGGGCAAAGGAAAACGAATTATTTCTTGATTTCCATGCATATTTTCTTGAGAAGCATGAAAAAGGGTTCACTTTTATAAATGCACTAACAAGGGGAGTGACCTTCACAAATAATAAGTTTAAAGAGAAGTATACAACAAATTATCAAGGTTACATGGAGTATTGTTTGCCTATCAAAGCTTTATTCAATACGAATCAGGGAGTCTATTTAAAGGATACCGGGAGTGATTCTTTATTTTTAGTTGGAGAAAACAACTTAGATCTTGCAATTGTGTTTGACTTTGCAGGATCTGGTTGGACTAAGAAGGAACTTCGTGAAATTAAAAATGTAGCGGAGTATAATAATGAATCTTATAAGCGTGCAAAATCTTATGGTGTATCGAATATTTTTATGAATAAACAAGCAATGTACTTTACTTTCATTGGATTTCTTGATGGTATTCAATATGGAGTTCATTACCTCTATGATAAGTTGAATAATAAAGAGACAATCTATTCAAATCAATTTCAAGATGATATAACTCTTACAAATAAGCCACCGGTTTTTACAGCTCAAGATGAACGCTTTTTTTATTATGTTAAAGAGCCAAGAACAATTCCAAAATTCCTTCAATCAAATAATATGAATGTATCAATAGATGAAAATCCTATTATTGTTAAATTAAAACTAAAGTAAATGAAAAAATCGATTATTTTCTTGGCTCTGGTTATTTCAGGGTTATGTTTAGCTTTCAGCTTTGCTGAAGATGATGTTTACTTAACACCAGAAGATCATGTTGGATTCAAGCATTATGTTGATGCAAATTGCACAACAAAAGATATATTCGAGTATTACGCATTATTAAAACACAAATATGAAATATTTCCCAGTTTCCTTATTCCTCCTTTTTCTTGTAGGATCTTGTATAACCAGGCAGGAAACAGATTATTCAAATGGTGATCCTATTGAAATCAATCTGTCAAAAGGACTAAAAAACAACAAAAATTATCCCTTGAGTTATTTTGTTAAGGAAACCGAGCTTATTGAGTTGGAGTCAGGAATGGAAGCCTACACAAAAGATCCCAAGCTATGGCATATTGGAGAAAAATACATTCTTGTATTTGACAAAGCGCAAATACAAATATTTCTATTCAGCAGACAAGGAAGGTTCATAAGGAAGATTGGACAGAGCGGGAAGGGGCCAGGTGAATATATAAACTATGTGATTGGCACAATGAATAAGGATGAAACTAAAATACTTGTGGTCAATACTTATAGTTGTGATGCTATTATTTATGACGTAGATGGAAGAGTGAATGCCCAAAGGAAACTTGCAAGCGATTTACCATCAGGTGTTATCGATGATATATCCTGGAACTTTGAAAACTGCATTGATATTCTTCCAAGCAGACCTTATGGTAAAGAAATAAGCTACCCCAAAATTGTCCAATTCAATAGTAACCTGGAATTGATTCATAAGGTTCTACCATCAATTACCAAGAAGGAAGCTGGACAATGGGATATGACTTATCAAAATCTGTTAAGCAATCGAGAAGGGGCTTTTTTGTGGAAATCAGATAGTGATACAGTGTTTAAATACGACAGAAATGGAGAGAGTAATGCGGCATTCATTTTTGTTTACGACAAGAAATCGAAGTTCAAAGGGGAGAAGAAGGGATTGAATGCGAATGAGCTGTCAAAGGTAGTTAACATATACTCGGTAAATTTCTTACCTAAGCACCTCGTAGTATGGGTAGTTCTCCCAGATAACAATATGTTTCTTCCCATATATTATGATCTCCATACAGGTGAAACATTTTCAGTTCAGCAAGAGGCATTATGCTTAGAGCTTTCTCCAGGGGCTGAATTTATTACCATTGAAAATGATTTGTGTGGATTTGAGCCAATCGAATTAAGGGAATATTCTCACAGCCAGAATATTTGTGTCCTGAATTTCCCTTGGGAGCTGCCATATTTTGTGGAAAGTGCTGGTTGCTTTGGGGCATTGGATGTAAAACAACCAGAGATTCGTGATCGATTGAATCAATACTTATTGAATCCAGCAAGGGATCTAGGAATGGTATTATTGATAATGCATATGAACTAAAGGCATTCCGTTCTCTTTTTTTTCCAAAAGCGGGTTAAGTTGTAAAAGATCCTCAAATATGAGCATACAGTAAACCGGAATTAATTTCGTTGAATAAGCGCCAGTTTTGTCACCATCAGGTTTGGCCCTTTTGAGCAGTCTAATTCGATTATAATCTCCCCATCCTGAGTATCCTCACGCATGAAATCTAATCTAATCCATTTTCCGTTTTCATGTTTTCCGATGGAGAAGTTCCTGTTCTCAATCTTAATTGATCCATCCCGGTGCAGCCCGTTCCAGTCATGTACAAATAGATACACAAACCCTTTCAGACCATTAGGAACACTTAGTGATATCCGGATCTTCTTACCGAACCAGGCTGATGCAGTTTCATCTTTCCAGGTCCCATCCGGGAGAATCTCGTAAGTCACCTGCTTTTGCTGTATTATTTTGTCAGATTCTTTTGTCCATTGATCGTTTCCATCAGATTCCTGATTGAATGCAGCCTCAACAAAGAGAAGAGCATCCTCATAT
>JAYEHE010000535.1:0-6753 GCA_034659415.1 Candidatus Zixiibacteriota bacterium
ATCCTGAATCTTACGAATAAATATCTGTCCATGGGATTTTTCAACCGGTTCATTGAGTTTAAGATATCGATCGCTTCCAAACTGCAATCCCAACCTTAGTATTTTAGAAGAAGTATCTATGCTAAGAACATTTTTAAATTTATCACTCATTAGATTCCAGACTTATATCAATTTCCCGTTCATTTTCATTAAGAAGTTTAAAATTAATCTGATAGTACTTGGAAGGCAAGTAATTCTTCGCCTTCTCCCCCCATTCAACAACAATTAATCCTCCACGGTTAAGATATTCATCCCAGCCTATTTCATATAGTTCATGCTGGTCGCACATCCGATACAAGTCAAAATGATAGAGTGGTTTTTCTCCCGGGTATTAATTAATGTTTTTAAACGACGGTGAATTAATCAAATCTTCATCATGCCCCATACCTTTTGCCAATCCTCTAACAAACACCGTTTTCCCAGTGCCTAAATCTCCCGTTAGAACAATAACATCACCAGTCTTAAAAGATGCGGCTAATTTTTCTGCCAAACCAATTGTTTCAGGCTCTGAATGGGAAATTATATTTAATATTTTACTCATACTATTTTGGGTTCATTACCGTTACAGGGATAATCATTTCCTCAATTGAAATACCGCCATGCTGGAACGAGTTCTGGAATTGACGAACCATTTCGTTATAATTATTCGGATAAACAAAATAATAATTTTCTTTTGCTAATAAATAAGTAGTGGCAAGACTCATCATCGGGAGTCGATATTGGTCCGGTTTTTTAATTAGCATTGATTCCTTTTGATTGGAATTTAAATTATCTCCATACTTATACCGAAGGTTTGTTGAGGTATCTCTTTTGCCGTGAGCTACAGTTCCTTTTTTACATAGAATAGAACCGTGGTCAGTTGTAACAATTACGGTAAAATCTTTAGCGGCGAATTTTTTCAAAATCGAAAATAGAGGTGAATGAACAAACCAGCTTTTCATAAGCGACCGGAATGCAGATTCCGTTCCAGCAATTTCTTTTAAAATTACATTATTAGAACGACCGTGAGCTAAAATGTCAAGAAAGTTAAAAACCATCGTAACCAACTGCAAATCAAAATAATCAGATATTCTCTTAACGACTGTCTCCGCAGAACTGTTATTATAAAACTTGAAATATTTAGCCTGTTTCTCAAGGCGAACTCCGTTACGAGCTAAATTATCATTTAGAAATTTTTCTTCATGCTTATTTAAAGAACCTTCATCGGAAGAAACATAATTATCAGGATAAACACGATGGATTTCATCAGGAAACATCCCGGCAAAAAGAGCATTCCGAGAAAACGGAGTGGCACTTGGCAAAATAGAATAATAGTAATCCCTTTTGATGTTATAAAATTCAGCAATTAATGGTTCGATAAGCATCCATTGATCAAGCCGCATACAATCTACAACGATAAATAATACTTTCTTTTTTTGTTTTAATTCCGGAATTATATATTTCGATGTCAAGTCAGGTGATAACATAGGTCTGCTGTCAGTTTTAAGCCAATTCGTGTAATTCGCCTCAATATATTTTGTGAATTCAACATTCCATTCGTTCCGGCTACCTTCAAGGGTTTGTTCCAACCCTACATCTTTATTTTCGTCAAGCTCAAGATTCCATGATGATAAAATTCTCGCCGCTTCATACCAATCTTCCGGTTCAATTGCACCATAGAGCTTATCCGAAAAACGACGAATTTCAGTAATATATCTTTTCATTGAACTACCACTGATTATTTTCCTGGCATCCAAAAGTCGTTTGATTACAAGTAAAATCTGCGATGGGTTAACCGGTTTCACCAGATAATCATCAATTTTTTGACCAATCGCATCTTCCATTAAAGATTCTTCTTCAGATTTGGTAACCATAACCACCGGAAGATGGGGCTTTAATTCTTTAATTTCTTCTAATGTTTCCAACCCGTCTTTACCAGGCATCATTTCATCAAGTAGAACCAAATCATATTCATTTTTCCCAACCAAAATGATAGCATCATCGCCTGACATTGCCGTATCGACCGCAAATCCTTTTTTCTCAAGAAACATAATATGTGATTTTAGAGAATCAATTTGGTCATCAACCCATAATATTGATCTTTGTTCTTGTTTTACCATTATTATCCTTTATCTCTATTTGAAATCGGCAGTTGAATCTCAAAAATTGTTTCACCAGGTTTTGATTTTTTCAAAAACACTTTGCCATTATGATATTCTTCCACAATTCTTTTTACCAATGTTAATCCTAAACCCCAGCCTCTTTTTTTAGTAGTAAATCCTGCTTTAAAAATTTTACGTGCTGCGACGGGAGATATTCCTTCCCCATTATCTACAACCTCAATTATTGCTAAATTATTATTTGTCGATGTCTTTACTGTTACCATTCCTGTTTTTAAATCAACCGCTTGAAGAGCATTTTTAATCAAGTTTTCAAGCACCCAACTGAACAACTCACTATTTAAAGGAATGTTAGGAATATTTGATGACTGTAATGTCAATTTTACTCCCTCGCCTTCAAACGGTAAACGACGACTATAATAATCAATAGAATCCTGAATTACCTCTTTTAGGTCTGTCTCTTTCAGCTCAGGGATAGAACCAATCAACCCAAAACGATTGGCAATTTTCTGGAGACGAGCAACATCAACTTTTATATTTGAAGTTATTTCTTTGTCAATTTTAATGGTTTTATTTTCAGGGCTTTCTTCATCTGCCGCTATGACTTCCAACCAGCCCATTAACGATGAAATCGGAGTTCCCAATTGATGGGCGGTTTCTTTAGCCATCCCTACCCAAATATGTCTTTCTTCACTTTGACGTAAATTTTGATAGCCAACAAACGCAATAATCAAGAAAGCCACAAGTATTCCAATTTCCACAAATGGCATAATCATCAGTTTTTTTACTACTTCAGAATCTCCATAGCAAAAATAATTAACAAATAAAATACCATCACCATCTTCCCCGAAGTATAACGGGAATTCTCCATGAGCTTCAATCATTTCTTCAGCAACCTTTTTCAAGTAATCGATTGTCCGAGGAGTAGTATCTTGTGATGTAACTCCCTCAATATTGCGCCAGTGAATAGGATTGCGGTCTTTATCTAAAACTATAATTGGAAAAGTTGCTTTTACAATTATTTCATCAAAAATAAATTGCAACTGAACATCTGTCTCAGACGATGGGGAATTAGCGGCTAACTGCCACATTTTTACATATTTTTCAACCTGAGATCTGGTATCTTTTTTCAACCGTTCTATAACCGTTAAGGTGTACCATACAAAGATGGATGAAATTAGAGCAACACCCACCAAAAGGAACAGTTTGAACAGAGTTGATTTACCTATATAAAGACGGTTTGTCTTACTTGTAATTTTTGTACTTTTTGACATTAACCTATTTTATCTAAACCACCCATATAAGGTTTAAGAACTTTTGGAATTGAAATAGTACCATCTTCGTTTTGATGATTCTCCATAATTGCCGCAAGTAATCTTGGCAGAGCAACTCCCGACCCGTTAAGAGTATGAGGGTTGGCAACTTTCTTTTCTTCATCTCTAAACCGGCAATTCATGCGACGAGCTTGAAAGTCTTCAAAATTAGACACAGATGAAACTTCCAAATATCTCTCAACCCCTGCTGACCAAATCTCAATATCATAACATTTGGCGGCGGCAAAAGAAAGATCTCCCGATGCTAAAGTAGCCACTCGGTATGGGATTTCCATTGCTTGAATAATTTTTTCCGCTTGGGATAATAATTTCTCAAGTTCATCATACGATGTTTCCGGTTTAACAATTTTAACCATTTCTACTTTATCAAACTGATGGACTCGCAACATACCGCGAGTATCTTTTCCTGCCGCACCGGCTTCACGACGAAAACAAGGGGAATATCCAACCATACTGATTGGTAGTTCTTTATAATCTATAATTTGTTTTTTATACTTATTGGTAATTGATACTTCAGCAGTAGGGATAAGATACATATTATCTTCAGTTGTTTTGTACATATCCTCCTCAAGTTTCGGAAGCTGACCGGTTCCAAACATGGTATCCTCAAGCACCAAAAACGGAGCCGCTATTTCAAGAAAGCCGCTGTCAGCATGAGTATCGAGCATAAAATTAATAAGTGCTCTATTTAATTTTGCTCCCAGCCCCTTGAGCATATAGAAACCGGAACCGGAAATTTTAGTGGCTGATTCAATGTCCAAAATGCCAAGTTTTTCTCCGATTTCCCAATGAGGTAGAATTTTGAAGTCCGGTTTTTTAATTTCACCCCATTCTTTTATGATTTCGTTTTGGGATTCATCCCCAACCGGCACTGACTCATGAGGAATATTTGGAAGCCAAATCAAAAGATTTTTTGTCTCTTCGTCCGTTTCACGAAGAATATTATCTAACTCAGTAATTTTATTGCCTACTTTTCGCATAGCAGTTATAGCATCTTCGGCACTTTCCCCTGCTTTTTTCTTATTGGCAATATTAGCAGATGCTTGATTTCGTTCTGATTTCAGTTTTTCAACTTCTCTTATAATCTCACGGCGTTTATTATCTAAATCAAGAATCTTGTCTATATCTGTTTTATCATTTTTTTTTGCAAGGGCTTTTTTAACCAACTCCGGATTTTCCCTGAGTAATCTTATATCAAGCATTTTTGTTCCTATTTGTTTTATAGATTTTATTTACAACCATCAACTAAGTTCCAATTATAATAATTTTAACCAATTTAACAGACAATTACCAGTTTTATATTCATAAAAATATAAACCGGAGATTATAACTCCTGTTTATTTTATCATGTTGCTTCTTATTTTATTTTTTGTAACTTCCCTAAGAACAAAAAATAAAATCTATTGGAGGAGTTATGTCTTTGGAAAAAATTAAAAAAATAGTAAAAGAGAATAAAATTGAATTCCTCGATTTAAAGTTATGTGATTTGGTTGGACTCTGGCATCATATAACCCTTCCGGTAAAATCATTAAAACCTGATTTGTTTAATATTGGCGTCGGCGTTGATGGTTCTTCGATGCCCGGATTCTCTTCGATTGAACGAGGCGACATGCTTTCAGTTCCAGACCCATCAACTGTTTTTATTGATCCTTTTTTTGAACGTCCAACCTTATCTTTAATATGCGATATCATGGATGTTAAGCCTTCAAAAATCAGTCCTTATTCAAGAAACCCCAGACGGGTTGCATCTGATTCGGAAAAATATTTAAAAAAGAATATCAAAGGGGTTAATGCCATCTTTGGTCCTGAATTTGAATTTTATGTATTTGATAAAGTTAATTATTTTCAAGGTGCGGAAACTGCTTTTTATGACCTTGATTCTGTTGAAGCAGAATGGGGTGCATCACGCGATGAAGAAAATCTCGGCTATAAAATTCCTCATAAAAAAGGCTACCACGCCGCCCCTCCGATGGACAGAACTTATAACCTTCGCTCAGAAATATCTTCGATGTTAGCCGATGTTGGCATCGACCTAAAATATCATCACCATGAAGTCGGTGGCGGCGGTCAACATGAAATAGAAACAGCTTTTGACAGTTTAAAACGAATGGCTGACAAATCGATGATGGTCAAATATATTGTTAAAAATGAAACTTTCCGCCAGAACAAATCTGCTACTTTTATGCCAAAACCGTTATTTAACGAGCCGGGGTCTGGCTTGCATTGCCATATGTATCTTGCTGATAAAACCGGTTCAATCTTCTATGACAAAAATGGTACGGCACAATTTTCTAAAACCGGTTTATATTTTATTGGCGGGCTTTTAAAGCATGTTGATTCTCTTTTGGCATTTAGCAACCCATCGACAAATTCATTTAAACGCTTAATACCAGGATTTGAAGCACCTGTCGCAGGAACTTATTCAGTTGGCAACAGGACAGCTTGTATCCGCATCCCCGGATACCAAAGGGATGAAACTAAAATGCGTTTTGAGTTTCGTCCTCCTGATGGCACGATGAATCCTTATCTGGCATTTGCCTCTATGTTGATGGCAGGAATTGATGGTATCAAAAATAAAATTGACCCCGGTTTACCCCTTGATAAAAATCTCGATACGATGCCTGAAGATGAATTAAATAAAATTCATAAATTACCAACTTCTTTAAATAAAGCTTTGACAGCTTTGGAAAATGATTGTAGCTATTTGCTTCAGGATAATGTATTCACCGAAGATTTGATTGAAAATTGGGTAAAGATAAAACGTGATGAAGTATCAAAAATACGGGTGCGTCCCACTCCATTTGAATTTGAATTATATTATGATTTATAGGAAATAGCGAAGTTACCCAACTTCGTTTGATTCCTAAGAGATAACAGAACTCGATTTTTCATAAATTTAAAAACCCGCTTCGGCGGGTTTTTTATGGCAATATAATTAAGTTCTAACATTTGAGTTATACTTTAATATTTGAAAATTAATTTATTAAACCTTCGCAGGTTTCTTTTGATTGGAATAACAAAGTGATATTTTCTCAAGAATTTCAATACTATTAAAAGGTTTTGCAATGAAACCATCAGCTCCGGATGCCATTGCTTTTTCTTTACTAATTTCGAGACTATTCCCTGTCATTAACATAACCTGCATTTGTGCGTACTTCGATTTTATTGCTTTGAGAAGTTCAACTCCAGACATACCAGGCATTTTAATATCTGAGATTACGACAGAAATATTTTGTTTTTCAATAATATCCAAAGCTTCGTTTCCATTAGAAGCATTAACA
>JAYEHE010000536.1:0-6725 GCA_034659415.1 Candidatus Zixiibacteriota bacterium
TAGCATAACCATCAAGTCTTTTGTCTTTAGGTAGAATATCAGAAACCATCGCATTAGCAACCGGCTGAAATATAGCTCCAAAAATAGATGCAACTATTAATGAAAGGGCAATTGGGATGATTCCCCAATTATTATAAATCGAAACTGCTAAAAATATAAATATAATTGATCTGAAAAATTGTGACCAAATCAGAAGTTGGCGTCTTTCCATCCGATCCGAAATCTCGCCACCTAAAAGTTGAAATGCTGATCTGATAATTGCTAAAGATCCAAAAAAGATACCAATTTCAGATAGTGACATATTTAGATTAGTATGGAAATAAATTGCAATAAATGGAATAGAAATAGAAAATCCAATAGCACTGACAAACCATCCAAAAGAAAGAACCCAGAGATTCTTATCAAATTGTCGAATAAAATTTATAATAGCCGAAATCATATCCGGCTAATATAAACGAAGTCTGTTTTAAAACAAGTTAGTATAAGATTATCCGGTTAATTTTGCTAAACGTTCTTTAGTGTCAGTTATTTCTTTAAGTTCAATATTGGTATTTGCCCAGTATTTCATAAGTAACTGATAATATTTTTTAGCTTCCTCATATTGACCGGTTTCCACCATAAGAATAATATTTAATTTAAGAATTCTATTAAAAAATCAGCAATTTTATTGAAACCATCAATTTTGTAATTTCCCCACCCATTTTGAGAATATGTCATCAATTTCTTTCTTATTGTAATGTTATTCAAAAAGCTCCCGAAATTTAATGCAAAATTAATGTCTGTAATACTCTCCCCTATTTTAGAATCTAAAATAAGCTTTGCGTTTAATGGAGAATACGTTCCGATAGTCGGACTAAGGGTAAAAATCGGAAGCCCAAGTCCTACCGCCCAGTTAGTTCTTTCATGCGATGGTGACACAAAATAATCAAAATACTTAAATAATTTAGCTGAAAATATATTTTCTTCACGACGGTTCTTAAAACTTACCAAAGAAACATTTGGAATTTCATTTGGGATTAATGACTGAGAATCAATTAGCTTATAAATAACTCCGGTTGAATTAAATTCTTTTTTTATATTTTTCTCAAATTTCCCATTCTGCTTTACAAAAACAATAACTCTCCCGCCTTCATTTATCGAAGAATTGATACAAGCGATTAGCTGTTCCAGATGTTCTTTAGGTTCAGCACCCGATGAAAAAAAGGCACCAGTTAACTTATTGTTTTGTTCAATCCTAAGATGCCTTTCAGTGAACAAATCATTTGCCTGTCTCACGATAGCAGGTTCAATACAAAGACCGCTAACAAACAGCTGGTTTGCATCATAGCCAAAATCAATAAATCTATCAGCAACTTTCTGCGTTGGCACTATTATAAAATCAGCACCTCTAACTAACGCTTCATTTGGAACCACCAGTTCGCCATGTTGATAAATAACATTGGTATGATTGCATAATATCGCCGCTAATAACGGATGAGCAACAACGATTGGTTTATCATATTGAAAATATCTCTTCTTTAAAGAATGTCCCATAATTTTCAACATTATACTGGGTCGATTATAATCATTCTCTTTCCTGATTTTTTCATAAATTTTATTAATTGTACTATTTGAAGATCCATTAGTGTATAACCATCGTGCCAGTTGCCATATTAGCTTTGAAATTCCACTTGATAATTCAAATACATCTGATTGAGATTTAATTAATGAAATTTTCCCTTTGCGTAATAAAGCTTCATTGATACCATCCAAATAAAAGGGATGACCTCGACCTATATTTGTATATAAAAAATCAATTTGTGAAAAATTATTTTGACTGTTCATACTTATATAAAGTATTTTAGAATTTATGATTTTTCAAGAAAAAAAAAGACCGGCAAATACCGGTCTTTATATTTTCTCTTTGGTGAACAATTATTCAGTTATACTTGACATCTCAGAAACATCAATAACTTTTGTAAGGTCAAGGAATATCAAAAGTCGATTCTCAAGTTTGGCAACTCCCTTGATATAATCCGAATTGATACCAGTTACTATTTCCGGTGGAGGTTCAATAGTTTTGGCTTGAAGTCTTAAAACTTCAGAAACTGCATCAACAACTAATCCAATTGTTCTACTGTTGATATCAACAACAACAATTCGGGTGTTTTTATCATATTCCTTTGGCTCAAGATTAAATCGCTTACGTAAATCTACAATCGGAATTACTTTTCCGCGTAAATTGATAACTCCATCTACATAACTCGGAGCCTGAGGTACTTTGGTGATTTCTACCACTCTGTTGATTTCTTGAACCTTTAGTATATCTACACCAAATTCTTCGTTACCAATATGAAATGATACCATTTGGAGAAGTTCATCGATACCAACACTATTTTTATTTTCTTGAGTTTCCGGAGCAACTGCTTCCATTAAAGACCTCCTTTTAAAAAATAATCCCAGTTTTATTATCTTATAAAATAGGGAATATATTATCTGTTTTTTATATCGACACTATTAACTATTACTTTATAAAAGCAACTTAAAATCATCGTCACAAACGAGACAGACATATTTTCTTGTGTTTCTTTATGTTACGAGCCACATTTAGAGCATTGCATTACAAGGCATCAACTTCACCAACAATAGTAATATACAATTAATACTTCTACGATTGTTAAATCCTCAAATTATAACTGCTTTTAAATACTAATTTCATACCTGTTGCCAAGTGTATTCTTTTTTACTATCTTTCACAAAAACAATAAATGAAAGGATAAATGATGAAAGATAAACGAAACGAAATCTTAGCCAAACAGCTCATTGATTATTCAGTAAGGCTTCAAAAAGGGGAAATTCTTTATTTGGAGATGAAAGGCAAAGAATCTCTTGAGCTTGGGAAAGAAATTATAAAATTTGCTACCGAAAGAGGTGGAATACCGTTTTGGTATTACAACGACGAATCCCTATCTCGCAATTGGCACAAATTAGCAGATGACTCTCAACTTAAAACACAGGCTGATTTACATCTGCATTTAATGAAAAAAGCAGATGCATATATAGGACTACGCGGTTCGGACAATCCGTTTGATCATTCTGATATTGATAAAAATCAAATTGATAAAATGAACAAATTGTTTTACAAACCTGTTCATCTTGAAGAACGAGTCAAACGTACAAAATGGGTGGTTCTTCGTTATCCAAACAACGCAATGGCACAACTTGCTGAAACATCGCAAGAAAATTTTGAAAAATTTTACTTCGATGTTTGTTGTCTTGATTATGCCAAAATGTCCAAAGCTCAGGATAAATTGTTCGCATTAATGAATGCAACCGACAAAGTTCATATCAAAGCACCAAATACAGATTTACAGTTTTCCCTCAAAGGTATCTCAGTTGTAAAATGCGACGGACTTAGAAATATTCCTGATGGCGAAGTTTATACTGCTCCGGTAAAAGATTCAATCAACGGTATTATCACTTATAATACCCCTTCCCTTTATCAGGGCAATGTTTTTAATAATATCTCATTCACTTTTGAAAATGGCAAAATTGTAAAAGCAACCTGCGATGGATTAACTGACAAATTAAACAAAATCTTGGATACTGACGAAGGTGCTCGATATATTGGAGAGTTTGCTATCGGCGTCAATCCGTTTATTTTGCATCCGATGAAAGACACCCTGTTCGATGAAAAAATCGCCGGTTCTTTCCATCTCACCCCCGGTCAATGCTACGATGAAGCTCCTAATGGTAATGATTCTACAATTCATTGGGACCTTGTTTTAATTCAACGTCCGGATTACGGTGGCGGAGAAATTTGGTTTGATGATAAACTGATCCGTAAAGATGGTGTTTTCACAGATGAAGCGATGGAAAAAGAATTTTCTAAAGAGAATTTAGCAATAGCTGATTTATAAAGGAATAACATACATGGATATATTTGAGTTTGCAATGAAAATGGAACTGGACGGCAATAAATATTATGAATCAAAAGCCGCCATAACCAAAGAAAAAAACTTAAAAGAAATTCTTTTGACGCTTGCCGAAGAAGAGATGAACCATTTTAACTTTTTCAAAAAAATGAAAAATGGAAAAACTGACACTTCCCTAAAAGAATTTAATTCAAGCACTCAAACCTTAAACAAAATTAAAAATATCTTCGTGGAAATGTCACAAGATGATGAGAATAAGAACGTTGGAGAAAGTGATATTGAAATCTGGAAGGAAGCATTAAAAATCGAAGAAAAAGCAGAATCTTTTTATCGTGAGAAGGCTGAAGCTGAAACTGATACCCAAAAGAAGAAACTTCTTATCTTAATAGCCGAAGAAGAACAGCGCCATGTACATATGGTTGAAAACGTATTATACTATTTGAAATTTCCCGAATCATTTGCTGAATCAGCCCAGTTCAATAATTTCCAGAGTCTTGAAGGACGCTAAACTTTAAGTATATTAGATTTTTTTAAGTGGGCGGCAGACGCCCTCGTCTGCCCCAGCATTGATTTCTACTTTATCTCGGCAGGTGAGGTTCGCCGCGGCGAACCGGGCACGGCATTTAGAATTTATAGAATCGAATGAATTTTACTATGCTTAGTTGATAATAGTTTTTTTGAAATTTATATGCAAAGTTTAAGTTTCTGCAATAACAACTCCGAGCAAAGCAATAGAACCACCAATAACAAAGGACCATCCGACAGGTTCGTTTAACCATAAAAAAGCAACAACCGATGCCAATACTGGCTGTAGATTATGGAAAACCGCTATCCGTGAAGCATCCATATATTTAAGCACCCAGTACCATAAAACATAAACTACAATTGACGTCATCACTGCCATATAAAAAACTGACGCCCATCCTCCAAGAGTTGCCTGGGAATAATCAAATTTCAAAGCCATATACAACCCAAAGGGAAAGTAAACTAATGAACCTGACACCAGCGCGTAAGTGGTAACTCTAATCGCCCCGTATTTTTGAACCAAATGTTTTCCAATAATTGTATAGTAAGACCATGCAATAACAGCAATTAAAATCAGAGAATCGCCAAAGAGATACTCTTTACCAAACTCAATCGCTCCAGAAAACATAATAATAATAACACCGACCATAGCTACTATTATTCCAATCATGCGCCGCCAGATAATTTTTTCTTTTAATATGATTATAGCATTTAAAAAAATCCATATAGGGATTGTTGCAAATAATAGTGCTCCATGACCGGCAGAAGTATATTTTTGTCCATATAGAAAAAGGATTTGATTAAGGGGTATAATCAAAAGACCTAATGATATTATTTTCCAGTAATCTTTTTTTTCAACATCTGGTTTTGGCTTTTGAATTTTAACTAAAAGGAGTAAAAGAATCGAAGAAATTAAAAACCGATAAAAGGCAAAAGTAAACGGTTCAATTATATTAAGACCGTATTTTGAGATGGGAAATGCCAATGCTCCAAAAAATTGCTGGCCTATTAAAACAAATATTATAAACTGATTACTATATTGTTTGGCTGATAAAGAATCAACAGCAACATTTTTCATTTTAAATCAAGGCTCGATTAAAACCACCATCGACTGCAATAGAACTTCCGGTTATATAAGAGGCTTTGTCACTCGCTAAAAATGTTATCAGAGATGCCAATTCATCAGGATGTCCTAATCGGTTGACTGGAATTGAGCCTGAGATATTTTTGACGACCTCTTCAATTGTAGTACCAGCTTGTTCTGCTCTGTTTTCCAAAAGTTTGTTCAACCGTTCAGTATCAGTAAACCCGGGACAGACGCAGTTAGCAGTTATTCCATATTGGGCATAATTATTTGATACTGTTTTACAAAATCCGGTAACCCCAGCCCTAAAAGTATTAGAAAGAATCAAATCATCAACAGGTTGCATAACACCAATTGATGTTATGTAAATTAACCGTCCCCATTTCTGTTTAATCATATTATCAATAAATACATTAGTTAAATTGATAGCTGAAAATAAAACCAGTTTTGATGCTTCGGTCCATTTTGAATTATCATGTTCGGTCAATTGCCCCGGCGGTGGACCGCCAGCGTTGGATACAAGAATATCAACCTGATCAGTTTTCTCAGCCAGTGATTTAATGTCTGAATCTAATGAAACATCAGCTTTGATAATTTTAATATCGCTATTAGTTGACTCTTTAATCAAAGTAGCAGTTGCTTTTAATTTATCAATATTACGACTGCAGATTATAACATTAGCACCTTCCTGTGCCAACATTTTTGCCGCCGCCGCTCCCAAACCGGAAGAGGCACCTGTTACAAGTGCCTTCTTCCCTTTTAAATTCAAATTCATTATTTAACTTTAGCCAACTCAAATGGTAATGCTGCAGCCGTTTTACAACCACGTTCAAAATCAATCACTCGGAATCTTTCATTTGGTGAATGGATATTATCATCGTTTTGACCAAGTCCTATCAAAAGTGTATCAATTCCCAATATCTGCTTGAAATCTCCAACTATAGGAATTGACCCGCCTTCTTTCATAAAGACCGGTTCTTTACCAAATCCAGATTTAATCGCACGCCCAGCCGCTTCCAACCATGGACCTTCAGTAGGTACAACTACCGCTTTAGCTCCACCATGTTTGACAACTTTCAGTTTCACAGATTTAGGTGCTATCTTATTTAGATATTTTTCAACTTTGTTACATATATCATTTGGTTCCTGACCGGGAACCAGACGCATTGTAATTTTACAAGATGCCATCGCCGGAATAATAG
>JAYEHE010000537.1:0-6718 GCA_034659415.1 Candidatus Zixiibacteriota bacterium
TATTGACGAATAGTTTACCGCATCGCATGACGAAGAATTCTAAATTATATTTAAGCTAAAGTATTCTGACAAGTAGGCTTATTTGATTGAAAAGCCGGTATTTTAATAAACGCGTTGCCTCATAACAAAAGGTAACTTTGAGATCAGATACGTTTCCTCACATTTGTGGTAACCGTAACCATATTAAATATCATCTTCAGTTGCTTGTTAATTTGTAGTTTTAATTTGAATGGGTCAAGTGATTGATGCTGTTTTCTGAGAGAACATTTATTTTCTTCTGATATATATGGAGATTCAATTATTCTCTGGTATGGCGTTTTCGGTGTTTCATATTTTTTATAGTATTTACTGTTTATTCGTTTTTTTTCTTTTAGTTTGAGAGTTGGGCAGAAGTGGTTTTGATATAAGCTCCATTGATTGGCATATAGTTTATTGATCATATTGACCAATTTAGGATTATCCAGTCGGTCATATCCGAGCAAATGTCGGACATGTGTCCAGTTTTTCTGTTCAACATGGGCGTTGTCGTTTTTTTTGTATGGTCTTGATCTGGTGAACTTCACTCTTGGTTTGTGGTCGGTGAAGTATCTTAGCAGGTGATAGTTGAGGAACTCGGAACCGTTGTCACAATCGAATCCTTTAAGTTGAAAGGGTAGTTTTGTCTGTATGTTTTTGATTTGTTCAATAACGCCTGTAGCTCCGTTGTTCCATGTTGCTCGACATTCTGTCCAGCCAGTGTGTATATCAGTCAGGGTAAGACTCCATATAAAGTTACCTGCCAGTGAGTTACCGCAATGAGCGACAGTATCAGCTTCGACGAAACCTGGTTTAGTAATATCCCAGTTGTGAGTACGAATAGGAATCTGATTTTTAAGTAAGCTTCCCGGTTTGGTAGCACAGAATCCCCTGCACCGAGTAAGAGCTCGAGTTGGCGCTAACACGCGATCAATAGTGGCGGCACTGATCAATCGTAACTGGTTCTCAGTTTTGTCTGATAGTTTTTCGTAGGCTTGTTCATAGAATGGTAGCCAAAGCGGTATAGCCGCTACCAGCCTCTTAGAACACATCTGATCGGTAACCAGCCAGATTCGTTTGAGAGTCCTCAGCAACTCAGGCGAATGATAAACAGGTTTTCTGCCTGGTTGTTTCTTCGATCTCTTGCGCCGTCGATTCAGCAGTCGGATTGCATACTTACGATTGTAGTCGCAGACAGCGCAGAACTCATCAAGAATAACTGTTTTGGCTTTATTATTAGCCTTTTTATATCGTTCAATAATAGCTTCAAGATAAGCACGCCGCTCATTTTTCCCCATATTACAGCTCCTATATTTGGGTTACATATAATATGAGGCAACGACTCTAATTATACCCTATTCTCAAAGCCTTTCGGTTACATTATTTGTGAGGCAATTCGTTAAAATTCGCCATTATAAAATTATCTTGTATATTTCATATTATTTCTTATATTTATCATTGATTCTACATAAGATATTAGGAGTTATTATGAAAAAATTTATATCAAGAATTTTAATTAGTTTGATGTTGGTCTTTATAATTTTCACCTGTGGATTTGCCAAAGATAAAGTGGATGTAATAAAAGTTGAACCTGACAATTCAAAAAACAGTCAAACAATTCATATCCTTACCGAAACATTAAACCAGATATCGAATACTTCTTTAACGTCCGCTAAATTAATCGGGGAACAAATCAATTGGCAAGTAATCTCCGGCGGTGCCACCGATGGATCTTCGGCTAATTACAAACTACTCGGAACTGTTGGCCAAACTGCAGTCGGTAGTGGAACATCAGTTAATTATATAACAAGTCATGGATATTGGCAGGATTTTTCATCTTCATCAGCTATGTGTTGTGATATCTCAGGAGATGCTAACAATGATGGAATAATTGGGATATCTGATTTAACTTATTTTGTGGATTATATGTTTAACAGCGGTCCTGCACCAGTTTGTTTTGAAGAATTTGATAATAATTCTGATTGTATTTCAGGTATTTCAGACCTGACCTATTTTGTAGATTATATGTTTAACTACGGTCCCCCTCCTGAACCTTGTCATTTGTGCGGATAAAAAACCGTTCAATTTGATTCCGCGCACCTCAGCACATTTTCAACCAATAGCGGTTAACGAAGCAATCTAAAATTATTTAATTTTTGATATATAATGATAAAAATCTCTTCGTTATAGATTTTTAACGAAGAGATTTATTTTTTATTATTTTTTAAAAATTAGAAGAATGTAATTTCAACTCCTGCAAACATCATTCCAACCAATGACAGCGTTATCATTACGGCAATCAAGAGACCGGATGTTATAGCCGCCGTTGTAATACCTTTTCCTTTTGATATACCCAAAACTTTAGATAACCCAATACCTTCGACAATAACTGACCAAATCATGAAAAAATCACAATAGTAAAGGATTGAATATAAAATTGAGGTAAATCCTTTGCCTGGCATCGCTGCCGCAAAACCGTATGAGACTAACATCGAGCCTTTTGCTAATACCATTGGGATTCTTAAAACCCCTCCTACCATTGATATTAAACCTGCTAAAAGCACCACCGCCCAAATCGTTTTATAGTTTGCATCTCCGGCAAAAACAAATTTACCGATAAACATAGCAATGCCAGCCGCAATCAGAGTAATGACCAAAACTACAACCCCGCCGGACAAACCGCTAACAAAGGGGTTACTACTCTCAGCCTGGGTTTTCATATCTTGTAGAATTTCAGCAGGAATCACTGTTGAGGTTTTAAGCATATCATACTGAAGCATGCTACTGTATTTTGCGGTTGATATACCCACAATTGACGCAAGTACAAAAGTTAGAATAATCACCACTAACAGAGTAGGTTTCTTTTTAAAATCTTCCATCGCCTGAGTTGGTGATGTAAAGATTCCAATTATAATACTCCAAATACTTCTTGTTGGAGTTTCAACCGATGCGAGAGGTTGGTTTTTTGTTTCCATAAAATCTCCTTAGTTATCTTAAATAAAGATACTCAATATAGATATAAATATTCAACACTTTTTTTGGGTGATTAACAGGCAAAAAAAAAGAATAATTTCAATTAATTATTAACTCAACATCTTCTTTAGCTCATCCAGAGAAGGTATTTTCCCTGAAATTTTAACTTTACCATCCACAACCAACGCTGGGGTAATCATGATTCCATAAGTAGAAATTTTCTGAATATCAGTAATTTTTTCTATCTGGCATTCAAAATCAATACCTTCAGCAGCTTTTTGAGTTAAATCAAACAACTTCTGACATTTTGGACAACCCGTTCCAAGAATTTTAACATTTTTCACGTTGTACTCCTGATTAAAATAAATTACCGTAAATAATTCCGGTAACAGTTGATATTATCACTACCAGAACAACAAATACAATAGTTTTTTTAGTACCCATAATTGACCGTATAACTAACATATTCGGCAATGAAAGAGCGGGACCAGCTAACAAAAGAGCCAACGCCGGACCTTTCCCCATTCCGTTACTTATCAAACCTTGTAAAATTGGTACTTCTGTTAAAGTTGCAAAATACATAAATGCCCCGACAACAGAGGCAAATAAATTAGCTTCAATAGAATTACCTCCCACCAATCCGCTAATCCAATCCGAAGGAATTAATCCATTTTGTCCAAGTCTGCCTAATAATAATCCGGCAATTAACACCCCGCCTAAAAGTAATGGGAATATCTGTTTCGCAAAACCGTATGTTTGTGCAAACCAGTCACCGGACTCGTCTGACCTTCGACTGATAATTATCGACAACCCGATAACCGATGTTGAAAACGCAAGTAATGGTTCTTCCGGAAATATAAATGCAATAGCTGTGGTAACAACTCCTGTTAAGGCAAGTGGTATCCATGATATTTTAAACCACAAAATTAATATCAACCCGAAAACAGCAGCCGTAAAACCGGTGATATACCACTTAAAAGAATAAATTAAAAACCAAAAGCCAGTTGTTTCTTCCGGTTTACTCCAGGTAGCAAAAACCAATATAACAATCATCGTTAAAAAATATAAAGCATTCTTCCATAAGGGACGCGTTATTTCATCTTCCGGAAGCGCCATCTGGACTTCATTTTTCTCTTTATCTTCTTTCAAAAAGATTAGATGCATCAATAATCCAATAACGATTGAAAATAAAATAGCACCTACTGCCCTGGCAATTCCTAACTCATATCCCAAAACTCGGGCGGTAAGAATTATTGCAAGTACATTAATTGCCGGACCAGAATATAGAAAAGCAATTGCCGGACCGATACCTGCCCCCATGCGGTAGATTCCGGCAAATAGCGGAAGAACAGTGCATGAGCAAACTGCTAATATTGTACCTGAAACAGATGCAACACCGTAGGAAAGAATTTTATTAGCTTTGGCACCCAGATATTTTACAACCGATGCCTGGCTGACAAAAACTGCAATGGCTCCTGCAATAAAAAAAGCAGGAATCAAACAGAGAATAACATGCTCTCTGGCATACCACTTGGTCAGTGCCAAAGCTTCATAAATGGCACCTGTTAATCGGGAGCTATCAACCGGCAAGTAATAGAACAATAAAAATAGAGCTACTATCCATCCTAAAGGCTTCCACTCTGTTTTCCAATTCATGTCAGATTTCCCTCAATGATTGATCCATCAATTCATTATTTGGCTTTTTGACCAAATAGTTAACAAAAAAAATTATCGTTTTCCTAAAGAATATTTATGTTTTGTATTGGTCGCCATAACATCTTCCACGCAACCAAAAAAGTTAAGGATACACGGAACTTTTAAACTGTAAAATACTTGCAAACCTCGTTTATCACTTTCAACAATCCCTGCATTCTTAAGCACAGAAAGATGTTTGGATACTGTTGACATATCAGCACCTATCATATCTCTAAGCTCGCAAACACATCGCTCCCCTTTAGAGAGTTCATCGATAAATAAGAGTCTTGTGGGATGAGCCATAGCTTTAATAATTTCTGCTCGAGCCTGATATTTCAGTTTGTTTTTTTTGTTCATACTCATATTTAATGCTCTTAATAACTTTCTTAATTGGCAAAATAACCAAATAGTTTAAAATGTCAAGAACTTATAAAGTTAATTTATAAGTTCTTTTCGTTATTACTTTTCAGCTAAAAGACGAGCTCTAATAAATTCAACAAGGCCGCCGGCATCAATAATTGCCTGCTTGGATGGTGGAAGCGGTACAATTTTGAACTCTTTACCTTTGGTAATATTTTTTAAAACTTCACCGTCAATTTCAAGCTCATCACCTAAGTCAGCATCGATATCAGGGCAAATCACCATTTGCAAACCAAGATTAATTGCATTTTGTAGAAATATTCTGGCAACATGTCTGGCAATTATGATAGGGTCCCATCCTTTCAAACAGGATGCGGCTTGTTCGCGCGATGACCCGCAGCCAAAATTATCACCGGCGACTATATAGCTTTTGGCGGGAATCTCTTTGCCATTTAATTTGTTGTTAAAATCTTTATCGTCGGCAAAAGCATATTGCGGAGTCTCAGTTGGCAGAACAGTAGCCATATAACGACCCGGATATATAATATCGGTGGAGACATCATCACCAATTTTGTAAACTACTTTAGCCATCTTAGTTACCTCCTTTGCCTGGTTTAGTTATAACGCCGGTTATAGCACTCGCCGCGGCAACTGCCGGTGAACAGAGGTAAATTTCGGCATCTGGATTACCCATACGACCCTTGAAATTTCTATTAGTAGTTGCCAGAGCAACTTCCTTATCACCTAAAGCACCCTGATGCACTCCCAGACAAGCACCACAACCCGAATTTAATATAACTGCACCAGCATTGGATAAATCAGCAATATACCCAAGTTCCATTGCTTTACGATAGATACGCCATGTTGCAGGAAAGACCAGCAACCGAGTTAACCTTTCAACTTTTTTACCTTTTAAGATTTTTGCCGCAACTTCGATATCATCCAAACGTCCATTAGTGCAGGAACCAATGACAACCTGGTCAATTTTGGTCCCGACAACTTCATCAATATTTTTGATATTATCAACTGTATGAGGACAGGCAATCTGAGGAACAAGACTCGAAGCATCTATTTCAATTACTTTTTCGTAAACAGCATCGTCATCTGGTGAGAATATATCTATCTTATCAGTAACACCGGCTTCTTCTTTAAGATAACGAAGCGTCTCGGAATCGGGAGGAACTATTCCGGAAGTAGCACCCGCTTCAACAGACATATTACATATTACTAAACGACCTGAGGTTGACATAGAACTGATAGTTTCGCCATGAAATTCAAGTACTTTAAAATTGGCACCTTCGGAACTGATTTTTCCAATTAGATGCAAAATCAAATCTTTAGGTCCTACATGTTCAGAAAATTTACCATTTACAACAACTTTGATAGTCTTGGGAACTTCAACATTAAGCACGACTCCCAAAGCCCAAACAGCAGACATATCGGTAGCTCCGATTCCAAATGCAAATGCACCCAAAGCCCCGTGACTGGTAGTGTGGCTATCAGTTCCAACCACTACACCACCCGGTCGAACATAACCGCATTCAGGCAAAATTTGATGACAGATACCACCTTCGTCACCGCGAATATCATGAAATTTACTAATACCTTGCTGGCCGACAAAATCTCTGAGTTTTTTCTGGTTGGTTGCTGTTTTAGAGCTTTCCGCAGGAATTCG
>JAYEHE010000538.1:0-6713 GCA_034659415.1 Candidatus Zixiibacteriota bacterium
ACAGCTACTGCAACTGCTAACCTTGACGATGACGCAACAGATGATGTTTGGACTATCACCGATGCCGGTGTATTGACAAATACAACTAACGATGTTACTGCATAAGTTTAGTTGTTAGGTTTAGTATAAAAAACGCCCCGTTTTGGGGCGTTTTTTTTTGATATAATAATTATTTGTTGTTGAAAGAGATTTTTTTATCTTGCAAATTAAATTATGCGAAATATAAATATAATTTTTATTATTTTTCTATTATTGACTGGCTCAATTAAATCCGAGCAAAATCCAAAAGATGCTCCGGAGGTTTTTGGGCTAAGTCATCTAACTGGATATTTGGGGCTGACTCCGGATGATATTTCATTTCGGCAGGATTATACCGATGTTGATTCATTCAGGCTTCAGGTAGTAGCTGACCTTATGAATAAGCCATTGGATATGCCGGATTATGTTTATTCTTTAAAAAATGCATATATAAAAACTCAACCGGAAATTATTGCAGGTATTTTATTTCAGGATTTAGCCCGAATAAATCAGTCGGAACGAATGAGAGCATACCAGGCTAATACCGATGAAATAAAGCAGAAATATAATCTCTATCTAACAGATTTTAATGTAAACCAACTATTGAGTCGTGCCGCTGTTTATCTTGATATTGTGATTCCAAAATCTCTTGAAATGTCCTTAGCACGGTTAAATAAAAAACAGAAAAAATTCTTAAAAAATGAATTTAAGGAACTGCTGACAATCAGAGAGCAAGAAGAGTTTTATTCACCTGATGAAATTGACTCAGTTGACCAGACAGAAACTTCCTATGGAGAACAGTTTGCAGAATTCGGTTTAAATATTGATAAAGACCCGCTTATTTCTGCAGGGGTTGATTGTCTGAGAGAAATGATTCTTGAGGCAAAGAATTTAAAAGCACAATTAGACCAAAAGAATATTACAATCGAGCAAATTTTTAAGAGTGCCGCTTATATTCCGGAAAATGCCGATGAATCATTTTATCTTGGCAGGCAATCGGGCTGGAAAATTGGCGGAGCAGGCACCGATTATTACAATGGAGAATATAAATTTATTCTTGATTTTGGCGGTGATGATTTTTATGACCTCAAATATGACCCGGATAACCCGCATGGAACTATAATTATTGATTTAAGCGGCGATGATGTTTATCGTGGACAATCCGATTTTGTGTTAGGTTCAGGATGTTTCTCAGTTGGGATTCTTTTGGATTTTGAGGGCAATGATATCTATGAAGCAAACTCTTTTTCTCTTGGGTCTGCTTATTTTGGTTTTGGTGTCCTTTATGATAAGCAGGGGGATGATAGTTACAACGGAGATACTTTTATTCAGGGTGCCGGATGTTTTGGATTGGGTCTGCTTATTGATGAGAATGGGCGTGACCGTTATACTGCCGCCAATTCCGCTCAAGGATATGCTTTTGTAGAGGGTGCAGGAATCTTATATGACCTTACTGGAAATGATTATTATTATATTGGAGGGAAATATAAAGATATTCTCAGATATAAAGATCATTTTTATTCATTTGGGCAGGGTTTTTCAATTGGTTTTAGACCGATTTTTTCCGGAGGTATTGGCGCTCTATTAGATTTTGAAGGAAATGATAATTATATTTCTGATATTTTTGCTCAGGCTTCCAGTTACTGGTGGTCATTAGGGATTTTATATGACAGGAATGGCAATGATTCTTATCAGTCATTTCAATATGCTCAGGGAGCCGGTACTCACATGAGTTTGGGGATGCAGATAGATGAATTTGGCAATGATGTATATTTCTCCAAAGGAGTCTCACAAGGTTGCGGGCATGATTACTCCTGTGGCTTTCTCCTTGATAAAAACGGCGATGATACTTATACCGCTTATGACCTCTCACAGGCGGCAGGTTCAGCTAATGGAGTAGGGATTATGATTGACAACAATGGCAACGACCGCTACATAATTCATAATCCGAAAAACACTCATGGCTATGGAAACCCGAGAAGAGAATTTGGCTCTATCGGGCTTTTTATTGACCTTAACGGAACGGATCAATATATCGGATATGGAGAGGATAATTTCTATTGGCGAACTGATTCAAAATGGGGTGGTGGTTTTGACATTGAGTATATTTGTAAAGATTCTGCCGGAGTAAGCAAATGAAATTGATGAATTTGATTAAGCTAAATTTGATTATATTATTGTTAATTTTTTCAACGGTAACAGCTGATATGCTTACCGACAAAATTGATTCTTTATTTATCTATGCATCATCGGGAGAAATTCAATATCAGGATTTAGTCCAACCGGCAATTGACTCTATAGCAATTATAGGCGTGGAGGCTGTTCCGCATCTAATTAATAAATTTTCAACTAAGTCGGCACGCGAGAGATTAACAATTATAAATATTCTAAAAAAAATAGGCGTACCTGCTGTACCCTATCTTACTACCGCTTTAAATCGTCCTGAGGATATAGTAGTAGCGCGAATTTGTTGGTCCTTAGGAAGTATTGCCGACTCTTCTGCCTTGGAGTCTTTAATTAATGTTGCTACTCATAAGAGTTGGTGGGTAAGGGAAAAAGCCGCTGATGCATTAGGTAAAATAAAAAGCATGCAGGCATCAAGTGTAATAATCAATATGCTAAACGATGATATCGGTCAGGTAAGAAAAGCGGCAGTGGTTGCATCGGGACGAATAAAAATTAATGATGCCATTCCGTCACTGGTACATGCTCTTGGTGATTCATTTTATGGTGCTCGTATGTCAGCAGTTGAAGTGCTTGTTTTATTGGATACAGCTTTAGTTTTACAAACAATTCAAGATTCAATTACATCCACCAATGAGATTTTGCTCAACAATGCCTGTTATTTGTTAGGTGAGATCGGTTCTGATGATGCCTTGGATATTTTGTCGTATTTTTTAGAATCAAAAAACAGAATAATTAGAGCTCAAGCTACTACGGCAATTATTAAATCTGACCCTGAAGATAAATGCGGGTATTTTCATATTTTCATAAGTGACGAAACGGATTATTTTATTAATATTCAAATAGAGTCCGCTTTGAAAGCAAGCAAAAATATCTTGCCGTAATTTAAGAGAATCTTACCGTTATTAGCTGGAATTATCAAAATTTTATAAATATCGCCGCATAGATTACAAAATAGCCAATTAGGTAAAAATGTAAAAAAATGGGCTAAAAAAACGGTTCAATAGACCGGTTCAATTGTCAAAAATAAATATATACAGATTACATATATTTATTATTCTAAGCCTCAATAATCATTGTTTTTGGTCGATATATAGAATATTGGCGGTAATAAATTATGAATAAAGAACTTTTTGAAAAAATACTTGATGACCATAAAGAGCTCTCCTCACTACCTCAGACCTTAACTCAGGTTATTAAGGTAGTTAAAGATGAAAGCTCTTCGGTGTCAGATCTTGCCGAAGTTTTAATACATGATCCGGCATTGGTTACAAAAATTTTAAGAGTTGTAAACTCTCCATTTTATGGTGCGACTCGGGAAGTTACCACTATTTCTCAGGCAGTTATGACTTTGGGAATGCGAGCTGTTTCCGCTTTGGCTCTATCTACTTCAATTTATAATATTGCGGGGAAATGGGACACCTCTATTGACCGGATTCGTTTTTGGAGACACTCCTTAGAAGTTGCTGTTGCATCGCGTGACATTGCCGAAGCGATAAAATATGAATGCCCCGAAGAGGCATTTATTGCTGGTCTAATTCATGATATTGGACTTCTCATAATTGAAAAATCATTTCCTGAAAAATTTAGCAGAATCTGGAAACAAGCACAATCGGGTGAAAATATTTTTGAATTGGAAGATAGAACCTGGGGTACAAATCATGCTCGTGTAGGAAGATTTCTTTTAGAACAATGGCACCTGCCGGAGTCAATATGCGAAGCGGTCGGACTTTTTCAGAATGAATTTCCACCGGGAAATATAGATCCGGACTTTAGATTGCCGCAAATTGTTTCATTGGCAACGAGAATCTCAAGATTTTCTGTGACAGGTTTGAAACGTATTAAGCCGAACGAACAGGAAAATATTCAGATATTAATTGAAAATATAAATTTGGATAAAGAAAAATTAGTTCAAATTCAAAAAGAATTAATGAATAAAACCGCTCATGAATCTGAATTCCTTGAAATGGAAATAGGTTCTTCTGAAGAATTATTACAAGAAGCTAATCGGATGCTTTATGAGCAATATCTTACTGTCGAAAATTTGCTGGAAGAAAACCAAAACCTGTATGAGCAAATAGCTCAGGAAAAATTACAAAAAGCAGCACTGGAAGCATTAAGAACTATTACCGCTACTCTTAATCATTATGTCAATAATGCTATTGCTACTATCTTAGGAAGGGCACAACTGGTGCAAATCTGCATCGACAAAGGTCAGATAGTGGATTCTAAAAATACTACAATGACGGCTATGATTGTTATTGAAAATAGCGTAAAAACTATTACGTCGGTGATGGAAGAGCTCAAGAAATTAACTACATTTGAAACGATAATTTATCACGATGATACATATATTATCGATATTGAAAATAAAATTAAAAAGCAGTTCGAAGAAATTGAAAAAATAACTTCGGAAGAATGTGTTACAGGTACTTAAACACAGGTGGGGAGTAGCTGTAATCAAAACCGGTTTCAAAGCCGGTTTTTTTAATCTTCTTTAATATTGATATTTGAATTTTTACCGTTGATAACAAACTTATAACTACCATCCCCAAAAGAATAAACAGCTTTGGACTGGTTGTTTTCATTGGTAATTGACATCGGGATTTGTGTCTGGATCATACCGTTTTCAGTAAGAGCCATAAAGTCAAAATTTGAATTCTCAGATATTGAAATATCAACAAAGCTTTCAGTTGGTGTTATAGTAGCGTTACCGCTTAGCTTATCGGGAACATTCAAAATAATTTTCCCTTTAATATTAACAATATCTAAAGGACCCTGGAAATCACTAATAGAGATAAGAGAACGGGAATTTGATGCTGAGAGCATTCCAATAATATTATCGGCTTTGATAGGTGCGTTAAGATTATCGACCGTTATATTTCCTCTAATATCAGAGAGTGATGTAACAGTATATGTGCTGGATATTATTAAGTCACCGGTATGCATACTTATGTCAGTATTCCCTTTATTATTTTTTATACTTAGGTTTCCGTTATGACCTGTAATAGAAATTAAACCTGAATTTTTAATTTTCCCATTACCGGTGCAGTCAATAAGTTCTATTGAATCATAGGAATTATCTATGTTTAACGTTCCATTACAACGAGTAAGAAATATTTCCCCAAAACTGTTTTCAGCAGAAATATCTCCTGTAACATTAAATATTTCAATATCTCCGGTGTTATTTAATATCTCAATATTACCTTTGATTTCATCAATTATTATTTCACTATTGGCGGCTTTCAATTTGATATCGTTTTCCATGTCAGAAATGTTAATAAGTCCCTGGGAGCTTTTACAAATGAAGCTATTTTTTGCTGGAATTTTTAAACTAACATGGCTATCAACTATTCTTGTTTTAGTATCTTTTAATCTTGGGATTTCTGTATTTACAAACAGTTTACCATCTTTATTATAGATTTGAATACTTATATTATTAGAAAATTGTTCAGCTTTTTCTTCTGAGTCAGACGTAACAGATATTTCTGATTTGGCTAAAACATAATTTTTGTTCCATCCTTTGACACTGATTTCTCCAGTTGGATTGAAAAGGTAAATTGGAGTAGATTGGGAAATTGTACAACTTGAGTCTTTGAAACTTTTTTCGTTCCAATATTCGTCATAACTTTTTTGATATTGAGATCCCTTGCTATGAATTACAATATCTACTTGGTCAAATATATCATCTTCAATTTCCGGTGGTTCGGGAATATTTTCCAATTCAAAATTCGGCATGGGTATCTCAATCAATAATGTTTCTACTATAGCCATGGGGGCATAGCCTTCATCTGGTATGTTAGGTATGTGAATAATAATTTCTGATTTATTAGCTGTATGTTCATTTATTTCAAAATGAGATAATTTAGATTGCAGTTCCGCTAATTCTTTTTCTTTATTTTTGATCTCTGTAATCAATTCAAATTTATTCTGTTCAGCTTCATGGTAGTACTGGTTGGTTAGATATAATTGTAAGTCTTCAATATTTTCATATTCCTGAAGTTGAGCCATAACTTCGGATTTGTATATTTCTTTGTAAGTATTTAAATCTTCAGCGAAATTTTTGAATAGCTGTTTGAATTTAGATTTTTTACTATCGGTATCCAAACTTTGTTCAAGGTCATCTAATTGGGCACTAATTTCTTTTAGGTCTATATTGAATTTTTTCAGATTTTCAAAATATTTTCCATGTTTAAGGTTGATGTTAAAATTTTTGATAGCTTCATAATAATTTTGAGCAGACTCATCACATTTTGTAAAATACTTAGAATAGTCATCGGTTAAAAATTCAAATTGGTCTAACAAATAAACATAGTTCTCAGCCAACTCCAACATGTGTTCATCAATAAGAATCTCTTTATTTCTGGAAGCGTCTTTAGGGGGCTCATCAGGTATAATAACCATTTGAGCCAAACTATTTACTGAGAACAAAATCATAATTAGCAATAGAGTGATAAAATAGCTATGTCTATTTATATTGGTCATATTAAATCAAATCCCATCTTCTCCCC
>JAYEHE010000539.1:0-6689 GCA_034659415.1 Candidatus Zixiibacteriota bacterium
TATCCGACTGTTGATTTAAATCATATACAAATAAACCAAGACGCCCTGAATTTTATATCTGCGGATATTGCATGGGAAAAAGAACTGCTTCCTTTAGAGTTAGACAAAAATAACAAAACATTTACAGTAGCCGTATCTGAGCCTGATAAGATAGATTTTGCCAAAGAATTTTCAAATTTATCTGAATATACAATCAATGTCAAAATTGCAATATCTGCACAGTTGAAATCAAAAATTATCGAATTTTATCGAAATACAGAAACAAATAATATTCAGCGAATAGGAAAAATTGGGGAACAAAAAGAATTTACTGAAGTTGATGATTTTTTGAAATCTGGTTATCATAAAAATAGTAATGAAAAAACAATTCTCTTTATAGTTTCCAATAATTTTGACGAGATAGACCTTTGCCGTTTTTTGGTAAAACAGGGATACCAGTTATTTGTTGTATCAGAACCTGAAGAAATTTCTTTAATTATTAATAAAGTGTCGATTGATCGGTTGTTTATTGAAAATAAAATTGTTGATGAATATTTGGAAATGTTAAAACTTGTTCAGGTTAAATCTCCGGAATGTAAAATAAAAAATTATGAAAATACAAAAGAATTACTTTTCCCAAATAATTTCACTTGCCAATTTTCACAACTTTTGAATGATAATCTGAAACTAATATATGATAATTTATCTAATGATAAGAACCAACTATCTTTATTGAATGAATTTTTACAATTATTAGAAGGTGTTTGTGACATTTTATGCATGTCAGAAAATAATCGGATATTAGCACTGAATGCTGCATATCTATATCAAATAAATAAACATGATATAATAGAGAACAAGCATCTATTACAGGGAATAAATCTCTTCAAGAGTTTTAATGATTCCAATGAAAATAATAAGTATTTTTCCATTGTAATTGATATTATTAAAAAAATTGATTCTTTTCAATCAGGAAATTTGACTCATCATACATTTGTAAAGGTAGCCGCAAACATTATTAAAATTATTGATAATTTTGTTTATAAATTTCCGTTAGGGTCCAGTATAACAAAAAATAAATTTGAATCATTTAAGATCACGCTTCTGCAACAGGTTGATATTTTATATTATAGGGAAGTTGTTGATGCATTCCTTCAATCCATAGAAAAAAAATTAGTATTTATCTCAGATAAATATGAAAACAGTATGGTTTTGGCTTATTCGGAGTTTGATGAAGATTTACAATTTATGTCTGAATATTTTAATAATAATAATATCAATCTTTATATTACAAATTCGGTTATAGATTTTGAAGAAAAATTCAGAAAACTAAATCCTCAAATCCTTGTTATTTCTAAATGTTGTGAGGTGGATGCTTTAAAAACATTTATAGTATCTCTCACTGAATTAGGAATTAATTTTCATCAATTGCCAACTTTCTTGATAACAAGCCCGGGATCTATTCCGTCTGTATCAGAACTTTTTCAAATTGGCATTGAGGATATTTTCCCCTATAACCATAATCTTGATCTGTTAGTGTATAAAGTTAAAAGGTCGCTGTTAAGGCTATCAAATGAAAAAGAGTCCAGGCAAGCTCTAATTAAAGAACTTGGGACAACCGGCAGTCTTGAAAATATGAATATTATTGATCTCATTCAAGCTATGAATGGCAGTCAGAGAACTATTCAAATTGATATAACTGCCGAGGGACATCAGCTAACTTTATTTCTTGAAAAAGGTAATATAGTCTATGCTAAATGTGATCAGATTTTCGGTCCTGAGGCAGTATTTAAAGCAATCGGATGGAAAAAAGGTGTTTGGAGCATTGAATCTATAGGAGTTGAAGATATACCTGAAAAGAATATAGAACTTCCAAATGAAACAATCTTATTAGAAGGTTGCCGCCTTTTTGACGAGCAAAATAAACAATTCTAAAAAACAGCTCCGGCGGTAAAACCTCGAAGAGATGGAATCTGGTTTTTAATCCCTAATTGGTTGATATAATCTGAATCTATCAAAGAATTTTTATCATTGATAACATTATTTTTTTCGTCAGACTCCAATGCATATCCGAGATGGACCGCAGTAAGAGTATTCAATGTTGGATGAGGGCATTCTGCGGGGCAATCATGAAGAGCAACCGATTCAACTATTGAATCCGGCAATCCCCACAATGACAATAAATATGCTCCCAGTGTGGAAGCGTTAGCGCCAATAATTTCTTCTATGGCATCATTTGATTTTATCGATTTTTCTTTAGCTAATACAATAGATTTTTTTAACTCATCCCGGAATTCTGCAAGCATTAGAAGATTACCAATATTATGAAGGAGACCGGCTAACAAAGCATTATCAGTTACTCTTTTATTTAGCCCAAACGTATGGGCAATTAATCTGGACTTGGCTCCAGTGTTGACACTCTGGTTATAGATGCTTTCAATTGAAATATTCCCAATTTGTGGAGAATTAAATTGATTAAATAAACCTGTTGAGAAAACAATTGATTTTACTGTATCCAAACCAAGATAGCTTATAACTTGTTGCAAATTCTCAATTCTTATCTTTAAACCAAAAAATGCTGAATTAACTAATTGTAATAATTTAGTGGTAATTGCAATATCTTTATTTATGATTTGTGAAATGTTTAAAATTGATGGTTCATCCGATTGTAGTTCACTGATAATCTGATTGTAAATTTTTGGTGGACTTGGGAGTGATTTGATTGAATTAATTCTATCTCTGACGATATTGCTATGTAATTTTGATTTTAATTTTAAAGAATTATTTAAGGATTTATAAACATAGTTAGATTCAACAGGGTCAATAAAATACTGATGTACTAAACCAACTGTTTGAATTATTAAATCATGTTGATTCTCATTTAAAATAAGAAATCTAATAATTTCAGGGTAGTTATTGTAGATACTCTTTGTTAATTGCAAACCCTTTTCGTCTGGTAGGTCTGAATTAATAATTACAGCATCAAATTTTTGCTGTTTTAATAATTGTTTTGCATCGGAACTTGAAAGAACCTGTAAAATTGAAAAATCAAATATGTTGTCTGATTCAATTTGGCATTTTTCATTTTTATTTTCCCCTACTCTTAATATTTTCAATTTTTTCACAGTGTCCTCAATTTTAGAAATCTTATTATTTTTTACTTGTATAATTTGCAAGTATTTGAATGACAATAATTGACATGTCGGCAATTTTACATTTATATTTAATTGCATTGTAAGACAAGAGGTTACGGGAAAATATTTCAGTTTTTGAGTTTTTAAAGAACGGATAGCATTTTTAAAATAATTTAGTAAAGCTACTGATAGTGTCAAAGCTCTCAATATATCATTTTCAGAAGTTTCCGATAATTTAATTGTTAATATTATGATGCCGTTTTTGGATGGATTACTATCAGTAAAAAACTTTTAGAACAGAATTCTAAAACTGATGGGAGCATGAAATAGAGCATAATTTGCGTTGTTCATTTTTTGAACAGGAATTTGGCAACAATTTCTAATAAAATACGTCATTTTTAAATATAGCCTATACAACATGTTTTGTTATGCTAAAATCTTCCGATATATATTTTAATGTATAGTATCATTGAAATTATAAGATTTAAGAATTGAGAAGTAAGATAATTTTATATAATCACCAAGAGGAGGTAGAGCTATGAGGAAGTTCTCAATAGTTACATTTCTAACACTTTTCTTCATTTCGGCAATTTCTTTCACAGTTTTTGCCGGAGTTGAAGAAGTAACTCCAGAAAATCAAGTATCTGATTTTTCTGAAAATAATTTAAAAAATCTGACTTTAAATCAAAGTAGCTCTAATAAGCTTTCACAGAAATCTCAAATACTAACTCTCCCTGTAACATTGAATAAAAATAATAATATTGCAGGTACTGAGGACCAAGTTTTTACTCCTCTTGATATATTGACTTCTACTTTGCAAGGAGGAGATGATATTGGTTCAGCAGTAGCAATCGGGGCTATGCCTTATTCAACTACAGGAACTACGGTTGGATATACCGATGATTATCAAATAGTTTGTGAACAAGAAAATCTTTCCGGACCTGATGTTGTTTATTCTTATACCCCTGCTATTGATGAAAATGTGGATATAAGTTTATGTGCTTCTCTTGATGCGACTAATTTATGGGTTTATGAAAACGATGTTTCAACGATGGTTGCTTGTAATCGTTTTGCCACAGCTTGTGGGTCTCCGCGAGCCGAACTCCTTGATGTCCCGATGTACACCGGTAATATTTATTACATAGTCGTATGTGCTGATTATCAGCTTTCTTCCTCAGGCGGAAGCTACCAAATTGATTGTTCCGCTTCGGAAATGCCGGTTTTAAATGATTCTTCATTAGTGCATCCGATAATTTCTGTTGGTAGTGATGGTTACGCTATGATTGCTTACGAAGAAAATATTTTTGATACTACCCAGCTCTGGTTTGGTTCAGACGATGATCTGGTAACATTGCCTGCTGGTGCATCCTGGCAGGGAAATAACAGATATCCTTCATGTGCCTACTGGGGTGATACAGTGTTTTATGGTACTTATACTGATGAAGGAACTGCAAATATTCATCTTATTGAGTTTGCCCACCCGACAAATAATGCGTTATGGAGTAACAGTTATTGGGATTTTTCTTCTTATGGATGGCATGACATAAAAATGGCTAATATGGCAACTAATAATTCACAACCGTTTGCTGAACAACCAGGTTATCGTTTTGGATTAATTTCTATTATACACAGTACAACATATACGGCTATTCCAATAGTTGATGGACCATTTATTCTTTATGAAATCGACGGACCTGATGTTGGAAGTGCAAATATTAGTTGGTATGATGAACTATATGATTGTCAGGGTACTTCCAATATAATTGATCCGGTTACTCTTTATCATTATGCAGTTTATGATCCATACAGTACCGCCGATGCTCAGCGCCAGTTATTTATCCGAATGGATAATTTCGATGATATGAATGATGAAATAAATTCCGGTGGCTGGACTTATGGTTTAGACCCCGGTGAACATATTCAATATCCGGAAGTTGCTTCCAATGATGGTAATATTGTTGTGATCACCGAATATTATTCTGATACAGCCCCTGCGGATAGAGATATTATTTGTTGGTCGGCAAGTTTGGGCGATGCCGGAAACTTAATAAGTTCGGTTGTTGTTGCTACAACTGATGATGAGAGATTTCCGAGAGTTAAGCATGTTTCCGGAAGTATGTTTATTTGCACTTATATTTCAAATAGTGTTTTATATATGACTGTTTCCGAAGACAACGGAGCCAACTGGGGTACCCCAGTATCAGTAAGCGATGCTGATGAAGTAGTCTCGGAATATCATGCTTCTGATATTTCCGAAAAGGGTGCAAAACTTATCTGGGAATATCGTGTTGCTGGTGATCCGGACACGTCAATTTATCTCCATTTTGCATCGACAGATTTAATTGCTGATACTGATAGTGATGGTATTGCCGATGATATTGACAACTGTATTGACATTGCCAACCCATTACAGGAAGATGCTGACGCTGACGGTATCGGCGATGTCTGTGATGAATGTACTGATGTTGATGGCGACGGTTATGGCGACCCTGGTTATGCTGCTAATACCTGTACGATAGATAACTGCCCTTCGATTTTTAATGATACTCAACTTGACGCTGACGCCGATGGAATTGGTGATGATTGTGATGATTGCACCGATACTGATAGCGATGGTTTCGGTAATCCCGGCTATGCCGCTAATACCTGTACGATAGATAACTGCCCAACAACAAATAATCCGGGTCAGGAAGATACTGACAGCGATGGTATCGGTGATGCCTGTTGCTGTATAGATATAAGAGGCGATGTTAACGGTGATGATGCTATAGGTATCGTCGATATCACTTTCCTCGTTGATTATATGTTCAATTCAGGTCCGGTAACACCTTGTCCAGCTGAAGCTGATGTTGATGGTTCTAATGGAAGTGTGCCAATTGGCATTTCTGATTTGACTTCACTTGTTGACTATATGTTTAACGGCGGAGCACTTCCCCAAGCATGCCCATAACCATAACGGGAAAGAACTAATAAAAAAGAGGAGTCTGCCAAAGGTAGGCTCCTCTTTTTTGTAATTATTGGACGCAAACCATACTAAAAAACTTATAAATAACAGTATAAACGATTTTATCAAGTCTGTTGATTTTTCGACTTTTCTGATGTATATATTTCATATTAAAATTATGGATTTTGAAACTAAGGAATATATAAATGAAAAAAATTCTCGTTACCGGTGCAGTTGGACAAATCGGTTCTGAACTTACAATCGCCCTTCGTAAAAAATATGGTGAATCAAATGTTATTGCGTCGGATATCCGTATGCCGACCGATACTGATTTACTTGATGGCGGTCCGTTTGAATCTCTTGATTGTCTTGATCCAAATGATATTACGCGGGTTATGCAGAAGCATAAAGTCGATACTATCTTCCATCTGGCGGCAATATTATCAGCCATAGGTGAATCAAAACCAAATCAAGCCTGGCAAATAAATGTCAACGGCTTGTACAATATTATCGAAACCGCCCGACAGTATCAGTGTGCTTTGTTTTTCCCAAGTTCTATCGGTGCTTTTGGTCCCTCGACTCCACCAGATAAAACTCCACAGGTAACTATCCAAAGACCGGAAACAATGTAC